>DASXLB010000022.1 GCA_036496585.1 Vicinamibacterales bacterium | reverse complement strand
GCTCGCCTACTTTTCCACAGGTGTCGCCTCGATCAGGCGCTTGACGATGTCGTCCGGCTTCACGCTATCAGCTTCCGCATTGAAGTTCGTGATCAGGCGATGTCGCAGCACGGGGGCTGCCACCGCCCGGATGTCTTCCGTTGCCACATAGGGCCGGCCACGCAAGAGCGCTCGCGCTTTGCCGGCCAGCACCAGGAATTGGCTTGCACGCGGGCCCGCTCCCCACGTGATGTAGTTCCGCACGAAGTCCGGGGCATCGTCCGCGTCCACGCGCGTCTTGCGAGTCAGGCGCATGGCGTAGCGGATCACGTGGTCGGCCACCGGCACCTGTAGCACCACGGATTGCATCGCCAGCAAATCCTCGGCATTGACGACGCGCTCGATGGTCACGGGGTTGCGTCGCGTGGTCGTTTCGATGATGCGGAACTCTTCATCCTCGGCCGGGTATTCGACCTTGATGTTGAACATGAAGCGATCCTGCTGCGCTTCCGGCAGCGGATACGTCCCTTCCTGCTCGATTGGGTTCTACGTCGCCAGCACGAAGAACGGGCTTGGCAGCCGATGCTTGTTCCCGCCGACGGTGACTTGCTTCTCCTGCATCGCTTCGAGCAGGGCCGCCTGCGTCTTGGGCGGCGTGCGGTTGATCTCGTCGGCGAGGATGATATTGGCGAAAATCGGACCGCGCAGGAACCGGATCATCCGCTTGCCGCTGGCGCGATCCTCTTCCACGACCTCGGCGCCGATGATGTCGGACGGCATCAGGTCCGGGGTGAACTGGATGCGGTTGAACCGGAGGTCGACGGCTTCGGCGAGCGTCTTGATGAGCAGCGTCTTGGCCAGGCCCGGTACGCCGCGCAGCAGGCAGTGGCCGCCGGCGAGGAAGGCAATCAGGATCTCGCGCACCACCCGCTGCTGGCCGACGATCGCGCGGGCCAGCTCGCGTTCGAGGCGGCCGGCGACCTCGGCCACGTCGACGTCGAGCAGGTTCGGATCCGTCTCCGCTTCCATCTCGGCTGAGTCTATACTAGCGACTACCGTCCGATGGCCAGTCCGCCCCCTTCGAAGTGGCAGTCGCTACCCACCGAGCAGATCAATCCCGCGAGTCTCGCCGTCGACAAGGCGCCTGTCCGCGACATCGTCGACATGATCGTCAACGAGGATCGCAAGGTCGTCGCGGCGGTACACAAGGAAAAAGAGAAGATCGCGCACGGCGTCGAGATCATCGCGCAGTCACTCGGCAAGGGCGGACGCGTGATCTTCGTCGGCGCCGGCACGAGCGGGCGTCTCGGCGTGGTAGAAGCATCGGAGATGCCTCCCACGTTTGGAACGCATCCCAGACTCGTCCAGGCGATCATGGCCGGCGGGCAGGCGGCGGTGTTCGAGGCCAAGGAGGGGGTCGAGGACAACTACGAGGAAGGCGGCCGCAGCGTCGCGCGGCTGCGCCTGTCGAATCGGGACGTCCTCATCGGTGTCTCGGCGAGCGGCATCACCCCGTTCGTCCGCGGCGCGCTGACCCGCGCGCGGAAGGCGGGCGCCAAGATCATCTTCGTGACCTGCTGGCCGGGGTCGGAACTCCAGAACTTCGTCGATCTGCTGATCGCCCCCAGCGTCGGCCCGGAGATCATCGCCGGCTCGACACGGCTGAAGGCGGGCACCGCGACCAAGATGGTGCTGAACATGCTCACGACGATCGCGATGATCAAGTGGGGCAAGACCTACGGCAACCTGATGGTCGACGTGAAGACCGGGTCCGAAAAACTGAAAGACCGCGCCAAGCGCATCCTCAACGTCGTGACCGGCCTCGATCCGACCGAGGCGGAATCGCTGCTCAAGCGCGCGCGCTGGAACGTCAAGGCGGCGATCGTGATGCAGAAGGCCGGCCTCACGCTGCCGCAGGCGATGAAGCGGCTGCGGCAGGCCGACAACTCGGTGCGCGAGGCGATCGGCGAGGACATCGAGCCCCGCCTCCGCGAGCTCCTCGGACAGCGTGAGCGGCAGGGCTGAGGCCCCTCTCGGCGGATGGCAGAGCTGAAGCCCTGCGCTACAAGTACAGAAGGAGCCAGGCCCTTCAGGGCGGCGCGTCCGGCTGCAGCACCGACGCCGCGGCTCGATCGAGCAGCAGTTCGGCGTCGCGGTGGAGCTGCAGGAACGACGCCGGCAGCCTCGTGTCGATCGGGCCCCTGACCATCCGCTCGACGCATTTCGCCTTCGCCTTCCCCGTCGCGATCAGGACGATCCGCCGCGCGTGGAGGATCGTCGCCATCCCGATCGACAACGCCTGTGCCGGCACCTTGTCGGGATCGCCGCCGAACAGCACGGCGTTGCTCCGCCGCGTCGAGGCCTTGAGCGTGACGCGGTGCGTACGGGGCTCGAGCACGCGCGCCGGTTCATTGAAGCCGATGTGGCCGTTGGTGCCGATGCCGAGGATCTGCAGGTCAACGCCGCCGGCCGCCGCGATCGCCGTTTCGTAGCGCGCGCATTCGGCGTCGGGGTCGGGAGCCGCGCCGTCGAGGAAGTTGATCTGCGCGGGCGGCACGTTGACCCGCGAGAACAGATGCTCGTGCATGAACGTGCGGAAACTGCCCGGGTGATCGCCGGCGATGCCGAGGAACTCGTCGAGATTGAACGTGGTCGCGAGCGAGAAATCGGCCTGTCCGTTCGCGTGCAGCGCGCCAAGCTCATGGTAGAGCCGCACCGGCGTCCGCCCGGTCGCCAGTCCGAAGACGAGGGCTGGGCGCTGGCCCAGCATGGCGGCGATCTGCACCGCGAGCGTCCGCGCCAGCGCCCGATCGTTGTCGATGACCGTGATCTTCACGCATCCGCCTTGTACGAAGGAATCGTGTAGCCGCCGCGCGCCTCGGCGATCGCGAGCCGCACGGCGCCGATCGCCGGTTCGTCCTCGAGCAGCCGCGTCGAGCTCCCCGGCGAGGCCATCGGCAGCCGGCGCGCCAACTCCTGTTCGAGCCACGGCACCGCCCGGAAGATGCCGCCGGAGAGGACAAAGGGAAACGACGAGCCCGTCATGCCGAGCCGTTGCGCGACGATCAGCGCCGACGACTCGAGCTCGGCGGCGGCGCGTTCGAGAATCCCGGCCGCCACCTGGTCGCCGGCGCTGAAGGCGCGCATGACGACCGGCGCCAGCGCGGCGAGCGCCGCGGGTCGGAGCGATTCGGCATAGACGTGGTGAATCACCTCCTGCGCGCGGGGCACGCCGTAGTGCGCGAGCAGGAGCGGCGTGAGCGCGGTCGCGGGGCCGCGCCGATCGGCCTGGCGCAGCACCGCGCGCAGCGCGGCGCGGCCGATCCAGTAACCACTCCCCTCGTCGCCCAGCACGAATCCCCATCCGCCGGCGCGCGCGGCTTCGCGGCGATCGTTGCGCCCGTAACAAATCGACCCGGTACCGGCGATCACGACAACGCCAGGACGCCCCGGCGCGCCCGCCTCGAGCGCCACCAGCGCGTCGTTGACGATGAGAAGGCGCGCCTTGTAGCCGATCCGCCGCATGATGCCGCCGACGACGCGCGCGTCGTCGGGCCGATCGACGCCGGCGATGCCGAGGCAGATGGCGCTTGGCACGACGTCGTGCCCCGCCAGCGCCGCCTCCATCACCTCGTAGAGCGTCTTCTCGACCTCCAGCTCCCCCGCGGCCTGCAGGTTGGCGCCGCCGCGGCGGGCTTCCGCGAGCACATTCCCAGCCGCGTCAGCGAGCTGGCAAACGGTCTTTGTTCCTCCCGCGTCGATTCCAAGCACGTGCATGGGCGTGACTACGATGGTACACTCAGCTGTTCCCATGATGTTTCCCACGGGCTTCCGGCGCGGTCGTCGCATCGCGCTGCTGGCCATCGCGGCGACGGCGTTCGTCGCGCTCGGCGGCGCCCCGGCGGCGGGTGTGCACGCGCAGCCCGCCGTCAGCGTGGCGGAAACGCGCGCGCTGTGGGTGCTGCGCTCGTCGTTGAACTCGCCAGCGAGCATCGCGACGCTCGTGCGCACGGCGCGCGAACAGGGGTTCAACACGCTGCTCGTGCAGGTGCGAGGGCGCGGTGACGCCTACTACACGAGCGCCATCGAGCCGCGCGCCGCAGATCTCGCCCGCCAGCCGGCGTCTTTCGATCCCCTCGCGACACTGCTCGCCGACGCGCACGCGGCCGGCCTTCGCGTCCACGCCTGGGTGTCGGTGAACCTGATCTCGAGCGCCGTCGATCTACCGGTGTCGCCGGAACACCTGCTCGCGCGGCATCCAGAGTGGCTGATGGTGCCGAGGCCGATCGCGCAGGAGCTGGCGCATGTCGATCCGACCAACCCCGGGTACGCAGGGCGGATCGCGCGCTGGACCCGCGGGCAGCTCGAGACGGTCGAGGGGCTCTACGTCTCACCCGTGACGCCCGCCGCGGTCGCCTACTTCGAGACGGTGGTCACCGACCTCGCCCGCCGCTACGACATCGACGGTGTGCATCTCGACTACGCCCGCTTTCCGAATCCGCAGTTCGACTACAGCCGCTTCGCGATCGCCGAGTTCCGCGGCGACCTGCGCCCGCGGCTGGCGGCTGCGGTCCGCGCACAGATCGATGCGGCCGCCGCCGACGATCTGTTCGCGTATCCCGATCGGTTTCCGGCCGAGTGGAAGGCCTTCCGCCGCGCGCGCATGACGGCGCTCGTCGCCGGCGTGCGTCAGGCGCTTCGAGCGGTGAAACCGTCGATCGTACTTAGCGCCGCCGTGGCGCCCGACCCGCAGGACGCGGCCGAAGAGCGGCTGCAGGACTGGCGCGCCTGGCTCGCCGACGGCCTCGTCGACGCGATCGCGCCGATGGCGTACACGCAGGAGCCGGCACGCTTCGTGGACCAGATTGCCGCGGTCCGCGAAGCCGCCGGCGCCCACACTGTCTGGGCCGGCATCGGCGCCTACCGTTTGTCACCGGCGCAGACGATCGAGGACATCCAGGCGGCGCGCCGCCTCGGCACGGCGGGGTTCGTGCTGTTTTCCTACGACAGCCTGATCGGTGCGAAGGAACCCGACTACCTGGCGAGAGTCAGCAGGGGCGCGTTCGCGGCCAGCGCGACGAATCCGCAAGCGACGCCGAGGTGAGGGGGGAAACAAGGCCCCGGTGCCAAAGGTGCCAAGGGTGCTAAAGGTGCTAAAGGTGCTGGTGCTAAGGGTGCCAGGGGTGCCAGGGGTGCCAGCGGTGCTGAGGGTCCTGAGGCTTTCTTGAGGCTGGTTGGCTCCATCATCGACTCTGCGATACAGGCGCGGGTCTTTCCGGGCGCGGTCGTCGAGGCGGGAAGCCGTGAGGGCCGCTGGAGTGGCGCGTTTGGAACGCTGACCTACGCGGCCGATTCACCGCGCGTCACGCTGTCCACGGTCTACGATCTCGCATCGCTGACCAAAGTCATCGCCACCGCGACACAAGCGATGCGCGCCATCGACGCCGGAGCGGTCTCGCTCGAACGCCGGCTCACCGACTACCTGCCCGCTTGGCGCGGTGACGACCGGGCTGGCGTGCGCATTGTCGATCTGCTCGAGCACGCGTCAGGGCTGACGGCCTACCTGCCGTTCTTCCGCGATCACCGCGGCCGCGCGGATTTCGAGACCGCCATCTGCACGCTGCCGCTCGAGTACTCGCCGCGCACCCAGTCGATCTACAGCGACCTCGGTTTCATCCTGCTCGGATTCATCCTCGAGGACGTCGGCTTCCCGCTATCGGATCTCCCCTCGATGTCAGCGATCGCAGGCGATGCGGATGCGTGGCTCGGGTTCACGCCGCCGCGCGCGCTCGGCCCCCGCTGCGCCCCGACCGAGCTGGACTTGTGGCGCGGCCGGTTGCTGCAGGGCGAAGTTCACGACGAGAACTGCTGGACACTCGGAGGCGTCGCGGGTCACGCCGGCATGTTCGGCACGGCATCGGCCGTCGGCGCGTTCGCGCGCGCCATCCTCGCCGGTCTGCTCGACTCGTCGACTCCGGGCGACACCGTCGAGCACCTGGGCGTCCGACGCGCGACGCTTGCCCGGTTCGTTCGCAAATCGAGCGTCCCTGGCAGCTCGCGTGCCCTGGCATGGGACACGATGCTGCCCACGTCTTCGTGCGGCACGCGGCTCTCGGCGCGAGCCGTCGGGCACACCGGGTTCACCGGCACCTCGCTGTGGATCGATCCCGAACGGGATCTCTATGTCGTGCTGCTCACCAATCGCGTGCATCCGACGCGCGACAACAATCGGATTCGATCGGTGCGGCGACAGGTGCATGAAGAGTTGGCAGCTGAAGTGGGCAGCAGGCAGTAGGCCGTGCCTGCCACCTGCCAGCTTCGCATTCCAACTGCCCACTCTCTCCCGGCGTCCTAACCAGCAGTGCCAACTCTCTCAGTGACCGCCACGTCCCCGACCGGGCAGTTGAATCGGCCCGCTGCCGGGCACTTCGAATCCGCCTGGGGGACCTTGGCGGCCGCCGCCGGGATCGCCCGGGCCGCCGGTGCGCCCGGGGCCTCGACCGGGACCGCCAGGGAAGCCGGGGCCGCCACGGCCGCCCGGGAACCCTGGACCGCCGCGTCCGCCGGGGCCGACCGGCAGCCCGCCGCGGCCGCCGCCTGCGCCGAGGCCCTGGAAGATAAACATCCACTCGTTGTAATGGTTGCGGTTCAGGTAGAGCCGGACCGATTCAGCCTTGCTCTTGCTGCGAACGCCGAGCATACCGCCCGGGACGGTGCCGTTCGACGAACTGTTGGCGGTGCTCTCGCTGTTCGCGCCCAGGCGTCCGGTCGACGCCGGCGGGCCGCCGCTGATCGCTTGCGTGGTGCCGCCGCCACCCGGCAGCGTCGAGCCCACCTGACCGGCGGGATTCGGATTCGCCGCGGAAATCAGATCGAAATCGTCGTTGGTGATCGGGTCCTTGAACTTCTTGCGGAGATAACGACCCTGCACGAGATCGTCGACGCGCGTCGGCAGCGAGTTCGTCCGCCGATTGAAGAGCCGAATCGCTCTCACGTACTGTTGACCGCGGAAGACGAGCTCCTCTTCCTTCTCCCGCTGGATGTCGTGGCGCCAGACCGGCAGGACCACCGACATCATCACGGCCATGACCGCCAGTGTGACGAGCAGCGCCGCCATCGCGTAGCCGCGCGCGCCGCCGGACCGCGAAGGCACGTCTTGACCCCGTAAACTCATGAGACTACTATTGTTAGCGCCATTTATGGTAGCACACCGCCGCTGCGTCATCCTGTCGCTCCTTCTGGTGCCGCTCGCGCTCGTCGCCGCGTGCGACAAGGTGCCCCTGCTGGCGCCGACCGGCAGTGTGATCACACTCATTCCCGAGGCCAACAGCGCGCCGCTCAACGGTCAGATTCCGATCGTCGCCACTGTCATCGAAAACGGCGTGGCCTCAGCCGGATCCGGCGCCGGCAGCGGCGTCACCAGCACCACCGGTGCCGGGACGCCCGTGCAGAACGGGACGCTGATCACTTTTACGACGACGATTGGACGGATTGAGCCTTCCGAGGCGCGGACGAACAACGGCCAGGTCACGGTCCAGCTGATCACCGGAGGCGCCAGCGGAACCGCGGTGATCACGGCGTATTCCGGCGGCGCCTCGAGTACCGCGCAAATCAAGGTTGGCGCGGCCTCCGTCGCGAGCGTCAACGTCACCACCACGCCGCAGTCGCTCGGCTCGTCGGGGGGCTCCGTTCAGGTACAGGCCACGGTCGCCGACACGGGCGGCTCAGCGGTGTCTGGGGTGGCGGTCACCTTCTCCACCGACAAGGGCTCGGTGTCGCCGTCGACGGCGACCACTGATTCGAACGGCGTCGCCAACGCCACGCTCACCACGACCGCCACCGCAAAAGTGACGGCGACCGTCAACGGCGCCGGCACCGGCAGCGCGCCGGTCACCGCGACCGCCACCATCACGGTCAGCGCCTTCGGCCTGTCCGGCTTCACCGCCACGCCCAACGCGACGACCGCCGGCACCCCGGTCGCCTTCAGCGTGACGCCGAACACCAACGCGAACCTGTTGAACGTCCGCGTCAATTTCGGCGATGGCTCGAGCACCGACCTCGGCGCCATCAGCGGCGCGACGGCTGTGCAGACATCGCACGCCTATTGCTCGCCCGGTACCTACACGGCAACCGCCACCGCCACCGATCTCGCCGGCGGATCGGGATCGCTCTCGACCACGGTGATCATCGGCGCGCTGCCGATCACGCTCTCGAGCAGCAACGGCACGCCCACCGTGGCCTCGCCGGTGACGTTCACCGCCGGCGGCGTCACCGGCGCGCAGGTGTCGCGCTACGTGTGGACCTTCGACGACGGCACGGGAACCCAGACCACCAGCGCACCGCAGCTCTCGCACACGTTCACCAGCCGCGGCGTGAAGAACGTGCGCGTCGACGTGTTCGGCGTCAGCGGCTGCGAGATCGGCACGGCGGCCCTGCAACTCGACGTGCAGTAGGACTTGCGGCTGATCAAGTATCTGAAGGCGCGGCTCGAGCCGGTCCTGGTCGGCGATCGCGAGTTCGTCGACGCCGCCTTTCGCGACATTCTCGGGCGCGACGCCGACCAGGGCGGCCTCGACTTCTATGCCGGCGTGCTCCGCTCGGGAGTCCGCCGCACCGCCGTCCTTCTCGACATCATGCGTTCGCCAGAGTTCCAGCGATCGCTGACGCCGGCCGCACCGTCGACGCTGCCCAACCTGGTGGTGGAACGGCCCGAGCGCTATCGGCGCACTGTCGATCGGCACAGCCAGCAGTCGATCCTCGTCTTCGACGCGGCGTCGTCGTCCGACTTCGATTGGCTGGAGTCGGCGATCATCGCCAACGGCTATTACGAGGAGCCTGGCGTCTGGATCCTCGACGTCGACTTCGACAAGCGTCTGGTCGCCGAGATGATCGCCGCGTTCGCGCCGCAAGCGGCGCTCGAGCTGGGGACGGCGGCCGGCGCGGTCCTGCAATGCCTCGACGATCTCGGCATCGAGGCCGTGGGAGTCGAGATCAGCGCGATGGCGATCGCCAGGGCGTCGGACCGTATTCGTCCGCGCATCCATCAGGGAGATCTGCTGGCGATCGATCTGCCGCCGAAATACGACCTCGTGTTCGGTCTCGACGTCTTCGAGCACCTCAACCCGAACAAGATCGACGCCTACATCGCCAGGATGGCGCAGATCACACGCGACGACGCGTACCTGTTCTGTAACATCCCGGCGTTCGGCGAGGACGAGGTCTTCGGGACCGTCTTCCCTTTCTATCTCGACGCCTGGGCGGAAGAGGCGCGCGACGGCCTGCTGCACACGCTGCACACCGACGGGACCGGCTATCCGATCCACGGCCATCTGACCTGGGCGACGGCTCCGTGGTGGGTGCGCCATTTCGAGGCCGCTGGGTTCGTGCGCGAGGTCGAAATCGAGCGCGCCTTCCACGGCGTCTACGACGGCTACATGAGCAGGCGATCGCCGGCGCGCTGCGCGTATCTCGTCTTCGCCAAGCCCGGGGCGGCGCGACGACGTGCCGACGTGCTCGCGCGGATCGGGGCGGGGTCGAAGCTGCTGTGACTGGGTGGCGCCCGAGGCGCTACCAGTCCGAGTAGGCGCTGCCGTCGAGGGCGGTGCCCTGCGCGCCGCTCTTGACGTCGTAGATGCCGGCCTCGCTGTTCGGGCTGTTCGGATCGGGCTCGGCCGGGACCGTCACCCAGCTGTCGCTCGACTTCGCGACCGGATCCTCAGGCACCTTGCGCATGTAGCCGTCGCTGACCAGCGCGTCGAGACCGCTGGGATACTTGCCCTTGTCGGCGTAGTACTGATCGATCGCGTCGCGCATCCGGAAGAGATCGGTGCGCAGCACCGCCTCGCGCGACGACGCGACGGAATTCTTGTACTGGACCAGGCCCATCGCCGCGAGGATCGAGATTAGCGAGATCACGATCAGCAGCTCGACGAGCGTAAAACCTTTTTCGCGCCACGTGCCGCGCGTTGCGCTACCAGTCTTTGTATTTCGTGCCATCGAGTGCCTTGCCTTCCGACTTCGAGTAGACGTCGAACACGCTGCTGCCGCCCCACGACGTGGAATCCGGCCGGTCGGAATAGGCGCGCATGCCCCAATCGGTCGAATGCGTCATCGGATCGATCGGAATGCGCCGCAACATCTTGACCTTCGTTCCGGTGGCGTCGTTCGCCTTGCCCACGCCGTCGACCAGCTGCTGCAGGGTGGCCGGATAATTCTCCGAGCCGGCCTTGATGTCGAACGCCGAGATCCCGCCGGCATCCGCCAGGTCCTTGAACTTGTCGATCGCGGTGCGCATCTCGCGCAGGTCCCGCCGCAGCTCACTTTCGCGCTCGCGCTGGATGCTCACCTTGGCGAGCGGCATCGCGGCCGAGGCGAGGATCAGCAGGATGGCGCAGACGACGAGCAGCTCGACGAACGTGAATCCGCCTTCGCCGCGGCGCGAGCGCCGTTCCCGAACCCACCGCTGAGCGAATCGCGTCGCCATCGTGCCCCACATGTCGTCTCGAATTCCAGCCGTGCCGCTTGCCGCCGCCTGACGCGCTATCGCACCGTCACGGTGACCGGCGACGAGGTGATCGGCACCGGCGAACCGTTCGGACCCAGCGCGACGCCGCTGATCCCGATCGTGCTCGTCCCCGGCACCACCGCGTCGAACATCAGCGCCGCGATGACGCCGGCGCCCGATGCGCCGGTCTGATCGTTGGCGCGGCTGATCACCAGGTCGACGCGACCGGTCGAGCCGTCGATCTTCGGCGCGAAGCTCGCCGTGACGTTTCCCTGGCGCATGAACGTCCCCTCGGTCGCGGTGCGGACGCGCAGGACCGCCGGGTTGTAGGTGATCGTCAGCGTCAGCGTCGACATACGCGTCGCGTTGTTGATCGTGATCGGCACGGTGTAGGGACCGCCGCCGACGCGGAACTCGGTGCCCGGAGCCGTGACGATGATCTGCGCCGGCGTCGACGCGTTCGTGCCTCGGCCGGCGGCCGCGTCGGTCGCAGCCGGCGGCGTCACAGCCGATGGGTTCGCGGCCGACGGCGTCGCTGCCGGCATCGGCGCGTTGGCGCCAGCTGGCGGCGTGTTGACGCCGGCAGGCGGCGTATTGGCGCCGGCAGGCGGCGTATTGGCGCCGGCAGGAGCCGCACCAGCCGCTGCCGGAGACGTGGTCGGCGGCAGCGCCCCGACCGGAGGCAGCGTCGTCTGGGTCGGAATCGCCGCGCCCGCGGCCGGCACCGACGGCGTCGCCTGACCGGTTGCGGTCGGCGGCAGCGTCGGCGGCGCGGTCGGCGTCTGCACGTACGACGGCACCGCTGCCGTACCTGGCGGCGCGGCCGGGTTCGGGTTCTGGTTTCCGGGTCGCGCCGCGACCGGCGGCCCCTGCGCGCCCGTCTGCGGCACGTTGCCAGGCAGCGGCTGGCCGCCTGGCGCGGCAGCCGGCGCGGGTGGGGCGGCCGCTTCGGGCTGCGCCGCAATCAGCGCCGGCGGCCCGGACAGCCCGATGTTCCCCTGCGTACCGATGTAGATGTTGCTGACATCTTCCTTCGAGAGCTCATGATCACGCACGATGTGCGGCGTGATCAGCATCACGATGTCGTTGTCCTGATCGTTGACGTCGTTCTGTGTGAAGACCGCGTTGATCCCGGGAATATGACCGAGCCCGGGGACGCCCCTTCTCGACTTGGTCTTGTCCTGCCGGATCAGGCCGGCGAGCAGATTCGCCTCCCCTTCACGCAGCCGGAGATAGGTCGTGACCTTGCGCGAGGTGAACGACGGCGCCGACTGCCCGCCGACGTTGACGTCGCTGCCGAGCGCGCTGCTCTCGACCGAGATCTTGAGGCGGACTTCCCCTTCGTAGGTCACCGCGGGCGTGATGTCGAGGATGACGCCGACGGTCCGATAGCTGTACGACGAGGTCGGGGTGGTCGCGAGGCCGCCGGCGGCGGCGGCGCCGAACACCGTCTGCAGCACCGGAATGTCCTGGCCGAGATTCAGCGTCATCTGCTGCCCTTCCGAGCCGCGCAGCTGCGGCTTGGCGAGCGTCCGCGACTGCGAGTCCTGCTCGAGGAAGTTGACGACCGCGTAGGGCACGCCGAGGTAGAAGTCGTTGGTGCTGACCCCCTGGCTGATGGTGTTGAGATTGAACGGGGGGGGCGCGCTGACGGCGCCGCCGCCGGCGTTCGGCGGCGCGACCTCGGGCGAGAAGATCAGGTTGAGCGCGTATTGGCTCAAATCGATACCGTACTTCTTCACGCGGGCGTTGTTGACCTCGAGGATCTGGATGTCGAGCAGGACTTCGGCGCGCGGACGGTCGTTGGCCCGGATGAGCCGCTCGGTCACGTCCATGACCGGTGCGGTGGCGCGGACGGTGATGGTGTTCGCCGTCTTGTTCGGCATCACCATCGGCGGCACCGGCATCTGCGGGATGCGCATCAGGCTGTTCACCAACTGCGAGAGCTCGGTCGCGTCGGCGTGGTTGATGTAGAACACCCGCATCACGAGATCGTCGTACTGCTGGTGCTTGGCAGGCTGATCCGGGATGACGATGATGGTCCGGGGCCCGGTGACCTTGTAGTAATACTGGTTCGCCGACAGCACCTGGTTCAGCGCTTCCTCGAGCGTCACGCCGTCCAGATTCACAGGGCCGTAGGATTTTTCCTGAAACTGCTGGTCGTAGTTGATGTTGATGCCCGACGCGGTGCCGATGAAGTTGAGGATGTCGCGCAGGCTGGCCTGCTGCCCGAAGTTCATGCGCAGCGGTTCGCGCGACGCGGGATTCAGCAGCGGCGGCGCGTTGGCGGGCCGGGCCTGCTGCTGGAGCTGCTCGATCCGCGGACGCTCGCGGGTCGCCTCCACACGCTCGCGGATCTTGCGTTCCAGCTCGGAGACCTTGGCCTCGACGACCCGATCGGTCGACGTGATCTCGAGCGCCTTGCGGTACTCGACCAACGCCGCCTCGAGGTCGTCGCGCCGTTCGAGTTCGCGCGCGTGCTCGGTGTGATCGTGATAGGCCTCGTCCTGCGCGCGGCGCAGGTGGATGCGGTACTCGCCGTTGTCGGGATTCTCCTGGACCGCCTTGGTGAAGAACTTGATGGCGGTGTCCCAGTCGCTGACCCGGGCGGCGTCCTGCCCATGCCGGAAGGCTTGCGACGCCGCGCAGCCGGAGGCGACCAGCGCGAGCACGAGCAGTCCTGCCAATTTGCGTGTCATGTCACCTCATCCGCGCATCGGAATCGTCTGTCGCCCGGTGCCGTCGAGATATTCGAGCGTGACGGATTCCACGCCGATCTTGACGACCCGGTACTGCCCGAGCACCAGTTCCCCTTCGCCCGCGTACACCGGCATACCGTGCTTATCGGTCGGGGTGAAGATCGCCACCGTACGTCCCTTCACCTCCACCTTCCCGATGAACTTCAACGGGATCGGCGGCGGCCCCATCGGCTGCGGCGGCCCGGCCGGGTTCATCGTCGTTCCGCCCGACCCGGTCGGCCCCAGGGAAGGGGGCGCCGGCGCGGGCGGCGGGGGCGGTGGCGGCGGGACGTAGAACCGGAACGGGTTGCGCCCCTTTTCTTCCGGAGCCGCCGGCGTCTGCTTCAGCGCGTCGATCCGCACACTCAGCGGTCCGGTCGCTGCCGTCTCCTGCTGCGGGGAAGCCTGCCTCCGCTGTTCCCTTGGAGGATTAGACGCAGCGGGCCGCGTGGCGGCCGCCGGCCACAGGAGATACGCGATCAGACCCACCAGCGCGGCCGCGAGCAGCCCGAGAAGCACCGGACGGGGGCGGATCGGGGCGGCGGCCGGCGCCGGGCTACTGACCGCCATTCTCCGACCGGAAATACGTGGCGATGTCGAGCGTCATGCCCAGGCCATGGTTCGACTGCTGCTGCGGTTCCGCGGCCGACTGCAAGCCGACGTTCTCGATGACGATGAACTCGGGCGCCGTCTCGATGGCATAGATGAACCGCCGCACGTTGCGGTAGTCGCCTGTGAGCGTATAGGTGGTCGTCAGCTTCGACAGCGAACTGCCCTTCTCGCGCGTGACCGTGTTGGTGCCGTGCTCGAGGCGGACGTTGGCCTCGTGCGCGATCCGGGCGAGACGCGTGTAGGTGATCCGCCGCGCAACCCCCTGGTCGCCGGGCAGGACCTCCTTGTAGAACTTCTGGAGCGCCGCGTCGGCCTGCGACTTGCCGGTGACGGTGGCCTTCGCGCTCTTCAAGTCGTAGCGCGCGGCGTTGAGCTGCTCGTGCTGCACCCGCGCCTCAGCCTCGGCGTTCAGCACCTGGCGGCCGAGCGGAAACACGACCACCGCAAACAGGGCGAGGTTCGCCAGGACGAACAGCCCCAGCGGCACGACGAGCCGGCGCTTGTCGGTGAACACGCGCTGCAGCGACGTCACTCAGTCCCTCCGCGAGGCGCCGCCGGAGCAGCCGAGGCCGGCCGCGCTGACGGCTGGCTTGCGGTGTAGGTGGCATTCATCACCATCCGCTGCAGCCCGTCTTCGGTGACGCTGACGTTGCTCCACGCCACGTTGTGGAAGCGTCCGGTTTTCTCGAGACGATCCCAGAACGCGTCGATCTCGTCTTCGGTGCGCCCCTGCACGTCGAGATTGAGCCGGGTCAGGCCGTCCTTGATCTCCGGGTGCACCCCCATCAGCATCACGTTGTCGGGCAGCGTAGTCTCGATTTCGTTGAAGAGCTGCGTCCACGAGAACGTGCGCTGCGCGATCAGATTGTTGGCCTCCTTGGCGGAGGCCGAGAGCGCGGTCAACTGCTTCTGATCGAGGCCCCGTCGGATCTGCTGCGCCTCGCGCGCCGCGGTCTCGGTCTCGCGGCGGTCGCGGTTGATCGCCGTGGTCAGCTCGGTCTTGTAGCGCGACAGGCGGACGACCCGCGCGACCTGCCATATCGTGACGGCGAGCACCAGCGCGGCGACGAGCGCCACCGCCACGTGGATGGCGCGTTCGTTGTAGAACGGGCGGGTCGACAGATTCGCGCGCAGCATCAGGCGGCGCGCTCCCGCAGCACCACGCCGACGGCCGGCGCCAGCGCATCGAGCAGTTCCGGCCCCGCTCCAATCCGATCGCGCATCGCGGCCGTGCCGCGGAAGTCGAGCGACTCGACCCGCACGCCCATCCGCCCCTCGAGCACCTGCCGCAGCCGCTCCGCGACCTCGGCGCCGCGCGCCGCGGCGCCGGAGAGGACCACGTGCGCGAACCGCTGTCCGCCCAGACGGTCCTCGTGATACATCGCCGTCTGGTGGACCACATCGGCGAGATCGCCGTCGCCGTCGAACGGCGCGGCGTTGCCCGGCGCGGACGGCCCCGAGCCGGCCGAGGCGCGGTTGCGGAAGAAGATCAACTGGCCGTCGCGGACGATCGCCAGCGTCGCGTAGTCGGAGGCCACGTGCACGACGAGCCAGTCGCCGGTTCCCGGCGCGGAACCGGCGCTCACCAGCGCCGCGTTGATCAGGTTCAGCGAGGCGAGGTCCACGATGCCGGCCGCGGCGCCGGCATCGGCGCACGCGTGCATGTAGCTCTCGACGACGTCACGGCGGGCCATCGTCACCAGGTATTCGCGTCCGCCACCGGGAATCGGCGCCGCCGGCACCCACGAGATCTGCGCGTCCTCCGGCCTGAACGGCGCTGCCTTGCGCACCTGCCAGCGGATCAATTGATCGAGATCGGAGGCGGCCGGCACCTTCTCGAAGCGCAGCAGCGAGACCTTGGCCGCAGTGTCGGGGATGACGAGCCCGACCCGGCGCGGCCGCACCCCCAGGCGATCGAACGCCGAGCGCAGCGCTGCCGATAAGGCGCGCCTGTCGTGCACATTCGAGGCGTTGAGGGCAGGCGTCACGACGCCCGGGGCGACCCGTTCGGTGCCGTGCGCGGCCACGACCCAGGCGCCGGCCTGACGGGTCAGCGACACCGCGGTGACGCGATCGGCCGCAATCTCGACGCCGACCGACGGCGGCGGGCTCACCAGGAAGGCGGGCAGCTTCGACATCGGTTACTCGACGAAGGTCACCTTGTTGACCTCGCGCAGCGTCGTCTTGCCGGCCAGCACCTGCTCCACGGCCGACTCGCGGAGGGAGCGCATCCCCTCGTCGCGGGCCGCCTTCTTGATTTCGGAGTTGGGACGGCGGGCCAGGATGATCTCGCGGATGTTATCGGACAGATCGAGCAGCTCGCATATGGCTGTGCGCCCCTTGAAGCCGGTGCCTCCGCATTCGATGCAGCCGGCTCCCTCGAAGAACCGGCCGGCATCAGCCAGATCGGGGTCGAGCGCCGACTCGAGCAGCTGCGCGCGGCTGACTTTCGCGGGGCGCTTGCAGTGCACGCAGATGTTGCGCACGAGCCGCTGCGCCAGCACGCAGTTGAGCGCCGACACGAACTGGTAGGCCTCGACGCCCATGTTGAGGAAGCGGCCCAGGACGTCGATGACGTTGTTGGCGTGCACGGTCGTGAACACGAGATGGCCGGTCAGCGCCGAATTGATGGCGATCTGCGCCGTCTCGTTGTCGCGGATCTCGCCGACCATGATCTTGTCCGGATCGTGGCGGAGGATCGAGCGCAGGCCGCGCGCGAACGTCAGGCCCTTCTTCTCGTTGATCGGAATCTGGGTGATGCCGCGCAGCTGGTACTCCACCGGATCCTCGATGGTGACGATCTTGTCCTCGATCGTCTTGATCTCGGAAAGCGCGGCGTAGAGCGTCGTGGTCTTGCCCGAGCCGGTTGGTCCGGTCACCAGCACCATCCCGTACGGCTCGCGGATGTACTTGCGGAACCGGCGCAGCTCGTCCTCCGGGAAGCCCAGGATGTCGAGGCGCAGCTCGGTGAACTGCTCGCTGATCGACTCCTTGTCGAGGATGCGGATGACCACGTCCTCGCCGTGGGCGCTCGGCATCACCGAGACGCGGAAGTCGATCGTCTTGCCGCCCAGCCGGAGCCGGAAGCGGCCGTCCTGCGGGACGCGCTTTTCGGCGATGTCGAGCTCCGCCATGACCTTGACGCGCGAGATGATCGTGCTGTGGAAGCGCTTGTCGATCGGCCGCATCGCCGACTGCAGCACGCCGTCGATGCGGTACTTCACGTAGACCGCGTCGTCCTGGGTCTCGATGTGGATGTCGCTCGCCCGCCGCTGGAGCGCGGTGTAGATGGTGGTGTCGACGAGCCGGATCACCGGGCTGGTGTCGGCGGTGAGCTTCTCGACCGTGAGCTGCTCTTCGCCCTGTTCGTCTTCGCGGAGGATCTGCAGCTGGAAGCTCTCGGTCGCCTCCTCGAGCACGCGCGTCGAGCTCTCGCTCTTCTTGAGGATGCCCTGGATCGCGGAGTGCGGGGCGACCAGCACGCGAATCGGCGAGCCGAGATGCACGGCGAGTTCGTCGATCATCGGCAGGTCCCGCGGATCGCTGACGACGATCGCGAGCGTGCCCCCTTCGCGCCGGTAGGGGACGAAGCCGTAGCGCAGCATCAGCTCGGCTGGAATCGTTCGGAACAGATCGTGATCAATGTTGAAGTGCGCCAGGTCGAGGAACGGCAGCCGGTAGCGGTCCGCAAGGCGGTGCGCCTCGGCGACCTCGGCCGCCAGTTCGGCCGCCGATCGCTGCGGCGCCGCCGCATCGGCATAGAGCTCGTTGTGGTCCGCCGCCGCGGTCGTGTTGTTGTCCATGCTCCCTACTGCCTACTGCCCACGGCCCACGGCCGCCTAACCACTGACCGCCGACGACAAATTGAAGAGCGGCATATACAGCGACAGCAGCAGCCCTGCGATGACGATCCCCATGATCACCAGCAGCGCCGGCTCGACGACCGTGATGAACCGGCCCAGGTTGGTGTCGATCTCCTCGTCGTAGAAGTCGGACAGGCTGTTGAGCATCTCCTGCAGCGCGCCCGTTGACTCGCCGACCTCGACCATCTTGAGCGCGACGTCGGGATAAATGCCGCTATCCTGCATGGCGGCGGCGAGCGAGCGTCCCTCACGCACCTGCTGCGCGGCCGTCACCATCTCGGCGGCCATGAACTGATTCCCCATCGACCGCGCCGTGACCTCGAGCGCGTTGACGAGCGGAATGCCGCCGCCGAGCAGCGTCGCCAGCGTCCGCGAGCCCTGCGCGGTCGAGAACTTCTGCGCGATCGGGCCGATCATCGGCAGCTTGAGCAGGAGGCGATCGAGTCGCCTCCGCTGGCCGGGCCGTTTCACCCAGGCGTAGCCCCCGATCGCCGCGGCCGCGATCGCGGCGAAAATCAGGAAGTAATACGTCGTCACGAACTCCGACACGCCGACGATGATCCGCGTCGACAGCGGCAGTTCCTTGCCGAACTGGTTGTAGAACGCGCCGAACTCCGGCACGACCTTGACGACGATGACGGTCACGACGCAGAGCGACAACAGGACCAGGATCGCCGGGTAGACCAGCGCCGAGACCGTCTTGCGCTTCACGCCCGAGACGATCTTCACGTAGTTGACGTAGCGGCGCAGCACCGCCTCGAGACTGCCCGACTTCTCCCCCGCAAGGAGCGACGCGGTGTAGACGCCGGGGAACAGAGCGCCGTGCGCCTCGAACGCCTCCGAAAGCGCGCTCCCAGACCGCACCCGTTCGTGCACGTCGTCGAGCACCGCCTTCAGGGTCGGGTTCGTCACGCGGCGCCGCAGGATGTCCAGCGACTGGACGAGCGGCATGCCGGCCTTGAGCAGCGTCGCCAGTTCCTGGTTGAACACGAGGAATTCGCGGCTCGAGACCTTGCGGCGCCTCGGCAGCGGCGGCAGGCGAACGCCGGCGAGCGCGCGGCGGCCCGCCTGTTGGATGGCGAGGACATACAGACCCTTGTCCTCGAACTCGCGGCGGAGCCGGGCCTCGCTATCCGCGACGTAGACGCCTTCGGTGATCTCGCCACCGGGCGTGCCGAGCCTGCATCTGAACTCCATCTGTTATTCCGCTCAGTGGGTGCGTGGCCGCGCCCGACTCCCGCGTCCGCGCGTCAGTTGGCGGCCTGGCGGCGGCGGGCGCGTGCGTTCAGCCACACAATATTACACAACTAATTGGATTAGACGGAGTTATGCGGGCTCTGGCTGGGTCCGGGCTGGCCGGGGGCCCGGCTGGCCTGGGGCCGGCTGGCTGTTGCGTGTCTTACCGCGCGCCGACGAGCGCCAGGATCCGCGACACGTAGTGCTGCGTCTCGCGGTAGGGGGGGACACCGCCGAACTTGCTCACCGCCGCTTCGCCAGCGTTGTAGGCCGCCAGGGCCAGCGACAGGTCTCCCCGCATCGACTCGATCAGCGACTTCAGCTTGTGGACGCCCGCGTCGACGTTCGACGCCGGATCGTAGGCGTTCCGGACGTTGTATTCCCTGGCAACCGACGGCATCAACTGCATCAGCCCCATCGCCCCCTTGGCAGAACGCGACCGCGGGTTGTAGTTCGATTCGACCTGGATGAGCGCCTGCACGAGAATCGGGTCGACACCGTAGGTCGCCGAGACCGATTCGATCAGGTTGGCGTAGGCGGTATCGTGGAGCTGGGTCGTTTTCGTCAGCGCCGCGGCGGCTGCGGGCGCGATCGGCGCCAGGGCCGGCGGCGCCGGATCCGGGTGCGGCACTTCGTCGGGCACGATCCTGTCGATGAGCTCCTTGTCGCAGGTCACCGTGCCGCCGTTGCGAAGCGACAGCGTGATCGAGTCGCCGTCGACCGTGTGTCCCTTCACCGAGAGCGTCCCGCCGGAGGTCATGTAGACAATCTCCGCCGACGCCATCGAAGCGGTCGCCAGGACGCACGCACATGCCGCCGCCACGAAACGAACGAACTTCAGCACTTGCATTGGGACGACCGATCCTAGCACTTGGTTGGCCGACTGTCCAGAAACACTACAGTCCAGCTTGTCGCCCCTCCGCGCCGGCTATTTCGGCTCGACGTAGGTGTGGAAGACGCGGATCCCCAGTTCGCGCGGATCGGGGCCGCCGGGCCGGAACGTCTTGTCGAGGTCGATCGTCAGCTCGACCATATCGCCCGATCCGAGCTGCGCCGCGGTCAGCGGGAACGTCACCAGGGTGGGCGCTTTCGCGTCGGCCGCGAACTGCCCCACCGCCTGATCGCCGATCTTCAGCGTCACCTGCTGCGGCGGCGTGAACAGGTCGACCCTCGCGTCATACTGCAGATACAGCGTCGCGTCCTTCTTCGGGTTCTTGAACGCGATGGTCGCCGTCTTCTTCGTCCACTGCCACTCGCTCTGCGGATTCTTCGCGTCGACCTCGGTGGGGTGCCAGCCGTCCTTGGGAATCAGGAAGATGTTCTCGGAAGACGCGAGGATCTGGACCTTGGCGACCAGGTATTCCCGGCGCGACGCCTCCGTCGTACTCAGCGCCAGCCGCTTGCCGGTCCCTGGATCGTAGAGGCCCAGCCGGACGTTGGCTTCGCCGATGTAGGGATAGTTCGGCACGAAGATCGTCCGCTTGTATTCGATTGTCTGGCCCGCTTGCCACTTGCTGGTCGGCGTCGGCGGGAGGTGGTCGTCGGTCCACATCTGCTCCCCTTCCGGGTCGAGCACATGCACGAACACCCAGTAGTCCTTGTCGAACGTGGCGCCCGGCGCGACGACGAACTTGTAGGTGAGCGTGACGGCGCTGCCGATCGGAACGCGATCGCGGCTGAACGACAGCGAGGGACTGGCGACGGCCGGCTCGTTCTCCTGCTTGCCGTGACAACCGGCAAGCGCGAGGACGACGAGACCTACGGAGAGCAACCCACGAGCTGTTATAGGCATTTCTATGTTGAGACCAGCCGCGGATGGTACAGCAGTTGTGGCAGGTACAGCAATATGTTAGCGTTCACGACGTGGAAGCGCTCGGGATGGTGGAGACGCGGGGCCTCATCGGCTCCATCGAGGCGGCCGACGCAATGGTCAAGGCGGCGAACGTCGTCCTCGTCGGCAAGGAGTACATCGGTGCCGGCTATGTAACCGTGCTGGTGCGCGGCGACGTCGGCGCGGTGAAAGCCTCGACCGACGCCGGCGCCGCGGCGGCGCGCCGCGTCGGCGAGCTAATTTCGGTCCACGTCATTCCCCGCCCGCACAGCGAAGTCGAAAAGATCCTGCCGAAGCCGCCGAAAGACGCCAAAGGCTAGCCAGTCCGCCCGCGGCCTCATTGCCGAATGTCGATGACGGGTAGTCCATGGCCCAGACGGATCGCGATCTCGCCTCGATAGCCGAAGCGCGGTCGCTCGCGCGCCAGGCACACGCGGCGGCACCGCTCCTCGCAGAGTTCACCCAGGAACAGATCGACGCGATCGTCGACGCGATGGCGGCCGCCGTCACGCCGCAGGCCGAAGCCCTCGCCCGCCTCGCCCACGAGGAAACCGGGTACGGCGTCATCGCCGACAAGGTCCAGAAGAACCTCTTCGCGTCCGAGAAGATCTACAAGTTCATCCGGCCGATGAAGACCGTCGGCGTCATCGCCCGGCTCGAGGATCGCAAGGTCATCGAGATCGCCGATCCCTTCGGCGTCGTCTGCGCCATCGTCCCGACGACCAACCCGACCTCGACGGCGATCTACAAGATCCTGATATGCCTGAAGGCGCGCTGCCCCGTCGTCATCAGTCCCCATCCGTCCGCGGTCCGGTGCATCGCGCGCACCGCTGAAATCATGCGCGAGGCAGCGCGCCGCGCCGGCGCCCCCGACGGGGCGATCAACTGCATGACCACCGTGACACTGGAGGGCACGCAGGAATTGATGAAGGCCAGGGAAACGGCCGTCATCCTCGCCACCGGAGGCATGGGGCTGGTGCGCGCCGCCTATTCCGCCGGCAAGCCGGCCTACGGCGTCGGTCCGGGCAACGCGCCGTCGTATATCGAGCGCTCCGCCGACGTCCCCAAAGCCGTGCGCGACATCGTCACGGGCAAGACGTTCGACAACGGCGTGCTCTGTTCGTCGCCCAATTCGGTGGTGGCCGACGCAGCGATCGTCGAAGAGGTGAAGCGCGAGTTCATCCGCAACGGCTCGTACTTCCTCAATGCCGACGAGGCTGACAAGGTCGCCACGGCGCTGCTCGGCGCCAACCGTCTGCCGAATCCGGCGCTGGTCGGACGCCCGGCAACGGTCATCGCACAAAGTGCCGGGATCAGCGTTCCGCCGTCGACCCGGGTGCTGATTGCCGAACTGAACGGCGTGGGACGGGACTACCCCCTGTCAATCGAGAAGCTCGCGCCCGTCCTGTCCTTCTATACCGTCGCCGATTGGAAAGAAGGCTGCGAGCGGTGCAAACAGATCCTGCGCTATGGCGGCATGGGGCACACCATGTCGATCCACTCCCGCAACGATCAGATCATTCTCGAGTTCGGCCTCAAGAAGCCGGCCTACCGCATCGTGGTCAACACTCCGACGACGCACGGCTCGATCGGGCTGACCACTGGTCTGGATCCGTCGATGACCCTGGGCTGCGGCGGATGGGGCGGCAACATCACGTCCGACAACATCTCGCCGCGCCACCTGATTAACGTCAAGCGCCTGGCGTACGAAACCAATCCTGCGGTGTCGACTGCGGCGGGCGCCGCTCCAGAAGCCTCCGCCGCGGTGGATGCGTTCGTGCGGGCGCGCCTCCCCCGTCCGCCCGCGGCGCCGCCGCCGCCCGCCGGAATCGGGGCCGACGTGCTCGCACGCCGGATCGACGAATTTCTCGGCTCGCGGGGGTATAAGGCCCCGGCGCTCGCGCCGACAACAAGTACTCAATCGGCGGAGACAAAGCCGCCGACCGAGCCGACCAAAGACGCGCGGATCGAGGACAAGCCCGCTGATTTCGTCTGTGAGGAAGACGTGCGCCAGGCGGTTCGCCAGGCGCGCAGAATTGTAATCGGCGAGCGCACAATCGTTACGCCGGCGGCGAGGGACCTCGGCGAACAGCATCGGGTCTTCGTCCAGGCGCAGTGGCCCCGGTAAGACCTTCACGGTGGCGATGCCCGGGAGCCTCGGCCACTCGGGAAATCGGGCTGAAGGCCTCCCAAAGGTGTGACAGCGGACGATTCTGCTTATTGTTGAGTCGCTTGGTTTTACGGTTGACCGGCCGCGCGGCCGGTTGGTATTCTGACCGCCCAGCTACCTGTTGACCTGTGCAGGGCAAGACGCTTGCAGCGGGTCACCGTCGAAGTCCCACGGGAGTGCTCAACGCATGATGCGAACGACGTTCGGAGTCGGGCTCTGTCTGCTGGTAGGCGCGTGCGGGGCCAATTCACGCCCGCAGGTCCCGTCGACCCCTCCGGCCGCAGCGGCGGTGCCGGCCGCACCTGCGCCGCTGCCCACTCCCAAGCCGCTCATCGATCCGGTCGAACTGCTGATTGCCACGTCCGACGACCATTTCCAGGCCGGCGAACACGAACTGAAGGCCGGGCATCTCGAGAAGGCGCGCCAGGACTTCGATCGCGCCGTTGACGTGCTGCTCGCGGCCCCCTACGGCGCCCGCACCGATGCGCGGCTGCGCGAACACTTCGATCGGTTGATCGACCGGATCAACGCCTACGAAGTGACCGCGCTCGCCCAGGGTGACGGCTTCGTCGAGCAGAGAGTCGAGGCCGCCCCCATTGACGAGCTGCTGAAGAACGCGACCACCTTCCCGGTCGCGGTTCCGGGCCCGGCGACCGAGGCGGCGGTGAAGGCCGATTTCCTGCAGAACGCCCACGACATCCCGATTCCCGACAACCCGAAGGTCCTGTCGTACGTGGAAGTCTTCCAGGGGCGGCTGCGCGACTACATTCAGGAGAGCCTCGAACGCGGCGCGAAGTACCTGCCGATGATCCAGAACGTTTTCCGCGCAGAGGGACTCCCGCTCGATCTCGCCTATATCCCGATCATCGAGAGCTCGTTCAAGACCAACGCGCTGTCGAAAGCCAACGCCAAGGGGCCCTGGCAGTTCATGAAGGGCACCGCGCAGGAACACGACCTGAAAATCGACTGGTTCGTCGACGAGCGATCCGATCCCGAGAAGGCCACCCTCGCGGCGGCTCACTACCTGAAGACGCTGAGCACGATGTTCGACGGCGACTGGAACATGGTGCTGGCCGCGTACAACGGCGGTCCCGGCCGGGTGTCGCGGGCGATGAAGCGTTCGGGAGTGGACGACTTCTGGAGACTTTCCTCGACGCCGAAGTGGCTGCCGAAGGAAACGCGTGAGTACGTCCCGCTCATCCTGGCGGCGATGATCATCGGCAGGAACCCCGCGCAGTACGGCTTCGAGATCGCCGCCGCCGAACCCAACGGCTACGAGAAAGTCGCCGTCCCGCAGGCCATCGACCTGCGGCGCGTCGCCGAATGGACGGGGACGAGCGTTGACGACATTCAGCAGCTCAACCCCGAGTTGCGTCGGTGGACGACCCCGGCGAAGTCTCCGAACTACGAAGTGAAGGTGCCGGTCGGCACCGCCGACCGGCTTGCGGCGCGGCTCGCCGAGGCAGCGCCGGCCGATTTCAGCGCGTTCAAGTGGTACACGGTCAAGAACGGCGAGACGCTGCTGACCGTGGGACGCCGGTTCGGTGTGTCGCGAGCCGAGGTCGCCGAAGCCAACAACCTGTCGGTGAAGACGCATCTGCGCGCCGGACAGGAGCTGATCATTCCGCGCGCGCCCGCGACGACCCTCTCCGCACGCAGCGAACGGGCCGCGCCGTCAACCGTGGCGTCTCGCAGTCTCGCCGATCCCGCGCCCACCCTCACAGCCAGCCAACCGGCCAGGAGTGTCGCGGTCACTTACAAGGTGAAACAGGGCGACACGCTCTCCACGATTGCCCAGCTGTTCGATACGACCGTGGCGAAGATCAAGAGCTGGAATCGCCTGTCGAGCAACCGGATCGCGCCTGGGACGAAGTTGAAGATCGTGACGCCGAAGGCGAGCCACCACTAAGGCCGTGCGCAGTCGCCGGGACTCAGCGAGTCCTGACAACGAGCGCGCTGGATGAGCCTGGCGAGGATCGCGGCGATTCATCCCGATTCCGCGCTCCCTGCTTCCCCACTGCCGACTCTCCACTAACTTCTGAACTGCAGCGCCTCGGCGACGTGGTCGAACTGCACCCTGTCCGATTCCCATAGATCCGCGATCGTCCTCGCCACCCGCAGGATCCGATCGAACGCGCGCGCGCTCAACCCGAGTCGCTCGACCGCTCCATGCAGCAGCTCCATCGTGCGCGCGTCGAGCGCGCAGACGCGGCGCAGCGCGCGTCCGGCGAGCCGCGCGTTGACGGTTGCGCGGGTCTCCTCCCCGCGAACCGCCTGGAGACGACGCGCCCGCTCGACGCGCGCACGGATCGCCGCCGTGGCTTCTTCGGCCGTTTCTCCCATCAAATCGCCCGTCGGCAGCGCCGCCACCGTCACGGTGAGGTCGATCCGATCGCGCAACGGCCCCGAGAGCCTGGCGGCGTAGCGATCGATCTGCCCTGGCGTGCAGCGGCAGGGCCGGCGCGGATCGCCGAGAAACCCGCACGGACACGGGTTCATCGCGCCGATGAGCACGAAGCGCGCCGGAAAGGTTGCCGTCCGCTGCGCGCGCGAGATGCGCACCATCCCGTCCTCGAGCGGCTGGCGCAGCACCTCGAGTACGTGCCGGCTGAACTCCGGCATCTCGTCGAGGAACAACACGCCGTTGTGGGCGAGGCTGATCTCGCCCGGCCGCGGGTTCGGGCCTCCGCCGACCAGCGCCACGTCCGAGATCGTGTGATGCGGCGCGCGGAACGGCCGCGCCCGCACGAGACCCGCGGCCCCCTCGAGCAGTCCCGCTACCGAGTGAATCGCCGTCACTTCGAGCGACTCGTCGAACGTGAGCGACGGCAGGATGCCGGCCGCCCGCTTCGCCATCATCGTCTTGCCGGATCCCGGCGGGCCCGAGAGCAACACGTTGTGACCGCCGGCGGCGGCGATCTCGAGCGCGCGCTTGGCGAGCGCCTGGCCCCGCACGTCGGCGAAGTCGCCGTGGATGTTCTCCGGCGCGGCTCCCGGCGGCTGGGCCGCCAGCGTCACCGGGATCGGCACGTTGAGCGCCGCGACTGCCTCCACCAGCGAGCCCACCGGAAACAGCTCGAGCCCTTCGACGACCGCGGCTTCGGGGCCGTTGGCGGCCGGCAGCAGCAGCCCCGGAATGCGCTGGCGCCGCGCAGCGATCGCAATCGGCAGGACGCCGCGCGCCGTCTGGATCGCCCCGTCGAGTGACAGCTCCCCGACGATCAGCACCTCCACGACGTCCCGCCGCTGCACCGGCCCGCACGTTGCCAGAACGGCGAGCGCGATCGGCAGGTCGTAGGATGCGCCCGCCTTGCGCATGTCGGCGGGCGCGAGGTTCACGGTGATGCGGTGCTTCGGGAATTCGTACCCCGAGTTGCGGATCGCACTGCGGATGCGATCGCGGCTCTCACGCACGATCGCGTCGGGCAGGCCGACGACCGTGAAGCCGGGCAGACCATACGAGACGTCCACTTCGATGGTGACGGGAAAGGCCTCGATGCCGATCACCGCCGCCGACCGGACGCGCGCAAGCATGCCGACACGGGTGCAAACGCGGGTTCAGGCCGTCTGCGTCGATTTTCCTGGGAAACTCGAGCCCCGATCATCAGATGGCCGGATCGTACGCAGATTTCGAGACACCGGACGAGCGGACGATCTGCGGAATCCGATCAGCGGCCCAGCGCGGCGTGGGCCTGCGCGGCATGCGCCTTATAGGTCGTGTTCCCCGGGGCGAGCGAGAGCGCCCAGGCGAACGCCGCCGCCGCATCCGACGCCCGTCCCATCTTCAGGTAGACATAGCCGAGCGTGTCGTGCGCTTCGGGGCGTCCGTGCAGCGAGTCGACCGCGACCTGCGCCAATCGCGCCGCGCGATCGAGATCGCCGGCGTCGGCCAGGAGCCACGCCAGATTGTTGGCGGCGATCCCGGC
Source organism: Vicinamibacterales bacterium (assembly GCA_036496585.1). Lineage (NCBI taxonomy): Bacteria > Pseudomonadati > Acidobacteriota > Vicinamibacteria > Vicinamibacterales > Vicinamibacterales bacterium. The sequence goes on along the minus strand of DASXLB010000022.1, from coordinate 183,912 downwards.
GTGCGGGTCGCGCGCCAGAACGGCCTCGTACTGTGCGCGCGCGCCGGCGGTGTCGTGCCCCGCCTCGAGCAGGATGCCGGCGAGGGTGGCGGGGCCGGTGGGGTCGGGCACACGCGCGGCGGCATCGCGGTAGCGGCTGACGGCGGCGCCGATGTTGCCCTGGCGCGTCGCAATCTGGGCAAGCAGCTCGTAGACGTCGGCGCGATCCGGAGCGGTCTGCACCGTCTGCAGAAGACGTCGTTCGGCCGACGCGTCGTCATGCGCCGCCAGATCGACTCGGGCGGCGAGCACCTCGGTCGAGGCGTCGTCACCCGCCGCCAGCCAGGCGGCGACGCGGCGGCGCGCGCCGGCGAGGTCGCCCCCGGCGAGATCGACAGCCAGGACGGCGGCCCGCACCGATTCGTCGCGCGGACTGCTGTTGAGTGCGCGCAGCACGATCGCTCTTGCGTCGGCGAGATGGCCGGCCGCCACTTCCGTCATCGCGCGCTCCACTTCCACCTGCGGCGCGCGCGACGGCAACGCCGAGAGTTCCCGGCGGGCGCGCTCGACGTCGCCGCTGGCGCGTAACGCCCGGGCGAAGAGGACCGTCGCGTCGGGGTCGCCGCGCCTGGCTGCGGCGGCGCTCTCGGCCGCTCGCACGGCGCCGTCGGCATCGCCGCGGGCCAGGCGCAGCCGCGCGAGTTGCATCTGAGCGGCGGAGGCGCGTGGATTGAGCGAAAGCGTCTTTTCGAACGCCGCTTCGGCGCCGGGCGCATCGTGCCGCTGCAGCGCCGCCAGACCGACCGTGTACGCCGCCGACGCCGAGGATGGGTCGTCGGCCGCCGCGCGGCCCGCTTCCTGCGCGGCGGCGTCACCCTGGCCCGACGCGAGCAACAGCCGCGCCCGCAACAACCGCGCCTCCACGTCGTGCGCGTCATCTTTCAGGAGCCCATCGGCGATGGCCAGCGCCTCGGCCTTCTTGCCTTGGCGCTGCCGGATGGCGGCGATCCGGATCCGCGCACCGCGCTCGGCCCGCGGCGGCGCGTGCACTGTCTGGGCTGTCTGCAGCGCCGCGTCGAGCCGCCCGACGCCCGTGTAGTAATCGACGAGCGCCAGCGCACCGTCTGGTGTGCCCGCGAGCGCGCGGAAGTGCGGCTCTGCCTCCGCCGCGCGGCCCGATTCCAGGTAGAAGAGTGCGAGCGCGCGATGCGCCAGATCGGTGTTGCCGCCGAGCGCAAGCGCGCCGAGCAGGTCGCGCTCCGCCGCGGCCTTGTCGCCGGCCGCCCACAGGAAGTTGGCGCGCGAGAGCCGCGCGTCGACCGAGGAGGGCGCGAGCGCCACGGCCCGATCGAGCGACTGGGCCGCCGCGTCGCGGCGTCCCGAAGCCCATTGCGCACGGCCGAGCGCGGTATACGCGGCCGCGTTCTCCGGATCGATGGCCAGTGCCTGCTCCATCTCCCGCACGGCCCGGCCCGGTTCGTTGAGACCGGCGAGCGCCGTGCCGCGAAGAATGTAGGCTGCGACGTTGCGCGGATCACGCGACAGCACCAGATCAGCGCGATGGCTGGCGTCCTCGAAGCGGCCCATCATCAGCAGGATGTTGCCGGCCTTCACCTCGGCGTCGAGGTTGTTGCTGTCGAGATCGGTGGCGCGAACGAACTCCGGATACGCCTTGAGCGGCTCGCCCGCCGCCAGGTAAACCTCTGCGAGCCGCGCGTGCGCGTCGGCGCGGGCCGGCTCCGACTGGATGGCCCGCCGATATTCGATCGCGGCCTCGGGGTATTTCTGCTGCGCCCGGTACGCATCCCCCTTCTGCATGGCAGCGGCCGCGCGGGCGTGCGGATCGGTATTGCAGGCGGTGAGCGCCAACGCCGCGGCCGCGACCAGCGACAGCGAGCGGGTTCGGCAGGTCATGGCAGATACCTCGAGAGAACCGGAAACGCGCGGCGGCTGAATTCGGTGCCCGCGGCGTCGGCGGCGCCGCCGGCGCCTGGTGTCATGGTGGTCATCACCCGCACCAGCGCGCCGTCGCTTCGGCCGAACCGCGCCGCGTCGGCGATCAGCCAGAACTTGTTCGCGAATTCGTTCGCGACCACACGGCCGCGCCCCTGATACCAGTAGTAGGCGAGCTGGCGCAGACCGGAGCGTTCGATCACATAGCGGTTCACCGGGATCGCGCGGCTCGCGACCGGAAGCGCCTCGACGCCCGACTCGACGGGCTGCCAGCCGGATCCCGGCAGGCAGTTCTGCGGCGAGTGAATCGCCTCTCCCTGTCGCTGGCTGGCGTAGTAGGCGACGTACAGGTTGACCACGCGCCCGTCCGGGCCGCGGAAATTGCGATCGAGATAGTCGTCGGCGCGAAGGATGTCCCGCGTCTCCTGATCGAGCGGCACGTCGCCGGCCGCGGTCCATCCTTCGATCGCGCGGGGAAACGCGTCGAGCGGATGGCGCGGCGTCGCGGTGTCCGTGCTGTTCCCCCGACAGGCGAGCGCGCCCGCCGCGACGATCATGGCCGACAACACGAGCGCGCGCCCGATCACGACACCACCGGCGCCGGCATCGGCCGGCCGTCGTACGCCGGTGGCCGCCGCAACAGACGATGGACGCCGAGCAGCAGCGCGAAGGCCGTCACGAACACCACCCAGCCGGCAAATTCATGAAAGAAACCCTGTGCCGCCGCCGGTCCGATCCACTCCGCCGCCATGGCGGTGCCGGCCACTCGCGCGGCGTTGGCGACGATGGCGATCGGGATAGCCATTGCGGCAAGCAGGGCGCGCGGCCACGGGCGCGACCCGGCGAGCCTGCCGAGCAGCAGCGCAACGCTCACCAGCGAGACCAGCGAACGGATGCCGCTGCACGCCTGCGCCACCTCCAGCGTCATCGCCGGCAGCACCAGGACGTTGCCTTCGCGCAGCACGGGAATGCCGACGCCCGATAGCACCGTTTCGGCGGTCTGCGATGCCACGAGCTGCAGGGGAAAGGCGATGCGATTGAAGACGACCGCGGGCAGCGGGATCGCCAGCAGCGCGAGGGTCAATGGAAACGCCAGCGAACGGAGCGGACCCATTCCGGCAAGGCTCACGACGAGGCCGGCGATGAGCACCAGCAGCGACACGCGCGACAGGAACAGCTCGGCGCCGAACTGGCCGGCGAGGAAGAGCATCAATGCGGCCGCGACCACCACGAAGCCGACGCGGCGCGGCGCCCCGCCTCGCGCCGCCATCCGCGCGCGATCCTGCCACGCGAAGTAGAGGGCACAGGGTACGACCAGGAAGCCATGCGAGTAGTTCTCGTCGCTCGCCCACTGCCGGACGAGCGACGACAGCGTAGGAAGATAGACGGCGAGCGTAACGGTCGTGAGGAGTGCCGCCGCGATGGCGGGCCGCTGCGTCGCCGTGGTCATGCAGGTGGTTACACCAGCTGACGTCCGAACCACAACAGGCCGGTGACGGCCGTGCCGAGCAGCAGCAGCGATGCCGGTTCCGGCGTCGATGACCCGCCGGGATCGCCGCCATCGACGCTGAAGCGAATCAGGAAGCCGCGGTTGCCGGCGTTGTCGCGCAGCCCGAACGTCATGTCGGCCTGCGTGCCGCCGCTGAACCCGTGGAACGACAACAGGTCGCGCGCATTGCTGTCTTCATCGACCTGCAGCGTCGCGCTGCCACCGTCGGCGAAGACGGCGCTGCGTGCCAGGCCGCTGTTCCAGGCGAAGCTCAACCCGTCGGTATTGTTCGACGTGCTGTAGCCGGCCGGTACGTAGACCGGCTGCGGATGCGGGTCCATCTCATCGAACCCGTCCGAGAGCGGATCGAGGATTTCCGCCGTGATCGTGGTGAAGGGATTCCCCGCCGGATCGACGACCGAGAAGGTGACCGGCACGTTGGCGCGCGAGTCCAGACCGTCCACGAAGACGATCGCGCTCGAGCCGCCGGGCAGCACCAGCTGTCCGAGGTCGAGGGTCGACCCGCCCGACACGCTGGGCAGCACCACCGTCGCCCCGCTGGTGGTGCTGAAGACGGTCGAGATGGGTTCGGCCCGCGCTGCAGCGGGATACACCAGCGCAGCGCAGCCCAGGGCCAGGGCCACTTGCAGACGTTTCATGGCACCTCCGGCCGTCCTCGAGAGAACGGCTTCAGCACGAAGCAGGTTGACTCACGGCGTCAAGCGCCGCACCACACCACCGAGCGCGATGAGCGCTACGCCCGACAGCACCATCCAGGCTGGCTCGAGCGGACGTCCCGCATAGCCGCGGCTCATCGTCAAACCGGCTGCCGTGACTGCCGGTTCGCCGAACCACGCCACGGTTACGCCGACGAGGAGCGCGGCGAGGACGACAGTTGCCTTCATTTGCCGTCTCCTTTCCGCATCTGGTGCACTGTTTACTCATTCAACCGACCTTCGCAGGGTCTGGACGTTCGGAGTGCAAGCCTGCGGCCGTGGTCGCCGCAACTACACGGCTGTGCTATAGTTCCGTGGTTCCACCCAAAGCCCGGCCGAGTTATATGAACGCGCGACGCTATACCGTTGTCATCGCTGATCGCCAGACCGGCACCGTCCGCCGGTTGACCATCTCGTTGTGGCCGACACTGGCCATGGTCGCCGGGGTGTTTGCGCTGCCGGTGCTCGTCGGCATGGGCGCGCGCTGGAGCGCGTCGGCGATGATCAACGGCCTGCACGCCAACAACGCGGCGCTGCAGGTCGAGAATGCGAGTTACCGCGCGGCCACCGGCCAGCTGGCCGGCCAGGTGTCGGCGCTGCAGGCCGCCGTCGACGAGCTCGGCGAGCGGGCGACCGTCGATCCCACCGCCGGCAGGGCGATCGACAGACTTCCGTCAAACGTGAGATCACGCGCGATGGGCGGCGCGGTCGGCAGCGGCATCGCGCCAATGCTGCGAAGCGGCCTCTCGTCCCCCGATACGGTCCTCGGCGTCCTCAGCGACCTGCTGGGCGCGATCGGGAACCGGCTCGACTCGGTGCGCGACAGCGTCGACCGCCGCAACGCCCTGGCCGCGGCCACGCCGTCCATCTGGCCGGTCGCCGGCTGGCTGACCTCCAGCTACGGCAACCGCATCGATCCGTTCACCAACGACAAGGACTTCCACCCTGGCCTCGACATCTCCGCCGACTACGGCCAGCCGGTGCTCGCCACCGCCGACGCGACCGTCGCCTCGGCCGGCGCCAATGGCGCCTACGGCAACATGGTCGCGCTCGATCATGGCTTCGGCATCATGACCAAATACGGCCACCTGTCGCGCATCGCGGTGATGGCCGATCAGCACGTCAAGCGCGGCGACGTCATCGGGTACGTGGGATCCACCGGGCGTTCGACCGGCTCGCATCTGCACTACGAAGTGTGGATGAACGGCAAGCTGACGAACCCGATGACCCTGCTCGCGCACTGATTGTCGGAGGGCTCCGCCCCTCGCACTCTCCCCCACCCGCACTCTCCGTGCCCGCCGGTCCCGCGCGCCGCTCGACAAGCTGCTACAATTACTGGATACCCGCTCTCCCATGATCATCGACAAGGCACTGGCGAAAGTCTTTGGCACAGCCAACGAGCGCGAGCTCAAGCGGCTGACGCCGGTCGTGGCGCAAGTCAACGCGCTCGAACCCTCGATCAAGACCCTCACCGACGAACAAATCCGGGGCAAGACAGCTGAGTTCCGGCTGCGCCTGGAACAGGGAGAGACGCTCGACGATCTGCTGCCGGAAGCCTTCGCGGTCGTTCGCGAGGCGGGCCGCCGCACGCTCAACATGCGGCACTTCGACGTGCAGCTCATCGGCGGCATGGTGCTCCACCGCGGCAAGATCGCCGAGATGAAGACCGGCGAAGGCAAGACGCTGGTCGCGACGCTGCCGGCCTTTCTCAACGCGCTCGCCGGCCAAGGTGTCCACGTCGTCACGGTCAACGACTATCTGGCCCGCCGCGACTCGGAATGGATGGGCCGGATCTACCGCTTCCTCGGCATGACGGTCGGCGTCATCCAGCACGACCTCAACGATCAGGAGCGGCAGGTCGCCTACGCCTGCGACATCACCTACGGCACCAACAACGAGTTCGGCTTCGACTATCTGCGCGACAACATGAAGTTCGAGCTCGCGCACTACGTCCAGCGCGGCCATCACTTCGCGATCGTCGACGAAGTCGACTCGATCCTCATCGACGAGGCGCGCACCCCGCTCATCATCTCCGGCCCCGCCGAGGAGTCGACCGAGCTCTATTACGAGGTCGACCACATCATTCCGCGGCTGGCCAAGGGCGCGACGACCCGCGGCGACGTCAAGGCCGAAGACCGCGAAGAGCTCGAGAAGACCGGCGATTACATCGTCGACGAGAAGCACAAGACGGTGACGCTGACCGAGAGCGGCATGGCCAAGACCGAGAAGATGATGGCCCATCGCCTCGAGCCGAACACCGACGGCCTCTACGATCCGGCGAACATGCGGGTGCTGCACCACGTCAACCAGGCGCTGCGCGCCCACACGCTCTTCCACCTCGACGTCGAGTACATGGTCAAGGACGGCGCGGTCGTGATCGTCGACGAGTTCACCGGCCGCCTGATGCCGGGGCGCCGCTGGAGCGACGGCCTCCACCAGGCCGTCGAGGCCAAGGAGCACAACTCCCAGCATCCGGAGGTGAAGATCGAGCGCGAGAACCAGACGCTCGCCACCGTCACCTTCCAGAACTACTTCCGCAAGTACAAGAAGCTCTCTGGCATGACCGGCACCGCCGACACCGAGGCGCAGGAATTCGCGGACATCTACAAGCTCGACGTGATGGTCATCCCGACCAACCGCCAGCTGCAGCGCGTCGAGGAACCCGACACCGTCTACCGGACCGAGAAGGAAAAATACGACGCGATCGTCACCGACATCCTCGACAAACAGACGAGCGGACGGCCGGTGCTGGTCGGCACCGTCTCGATCGAGAAGTCGGAGCGGCTGTCGAAGCTGCTGAAGCTGCGCGGCATCCGGCACGTCGTCCTCAACGCCAAGTTCCACGCCCAGGAAGCGGAGATCGTCGCGCAGGCCGGCCGCAAGGGCACCGTGACGATCGCGACCAACATGGCCGGCCGCGGCACCGACATCCTGCTCGGCGGCAATCCGGAGTTCATGGCGCGGCAGCAGGCGCTGGCCGATCAAATCGTCGAGAGGCTGCCGAAGGGCCAGGAGAAGTTCGTCGACGACGCCGACTTCATCTACTTCTACCACCTGGACAGCTTCTACCGCGCGCCGCGCGGGCAGTACGAGCAGATGTTCAACGCCTACAAGCGCAGCACCGACGTCGAGCACGACGAGGTGGTGAGCCTCGGCGGGCTGCACATCATCGCCACCGAGCGTCACGAGGCGCGCCGCATCGACAACCAGCTCCGCGGCCGCGCCGGCCGGCAGGGGGATCCGGGATCGTCGCGCTTCTATCTCTCGCTCGAAGACGACCTGATGCGCATCTTCGGGTCGGATCGCATCTCCGGGCTGATGCAGCGGCTCGGCATGGAGGAAGGCGTCCCGATCGAGCACCGCATGGTGACCAAGGCGATCGAGCGCGCGCAGAAGCAGGTCGAGGCGCAGAACTACAGCGTGCGCAAGCACCTGCTCGAATACGACGACGTGATGAACAAGCAGCGCGAGAACGTCTACGCGCAGCGCCGCGAGATCCTCGAGGGCCACGTCCGTTTCGAACAGGGCGAGGAGCCGCTCGACATCCGCGCCTATCTGACGGCGCTCGCCGAGGACATGGCGGCCAACACCGTCGCCAGCTACGCCGACGAAAAGGCCGATCCGGAGGAATGGGACCTCGACGCGCTGGCCGCCGCCGTGTCGGAGGTGTTCGGCTTCGATCCGGACGAGCGCGAGCAGCTCGACTTCGGCAGCAAGACCGCGGAGGAGATGACCGATCTCGTCTGGGATCTGGCCAAAGCGAAGTACGAAGCCAAGGAGAAGCTGCTCGACGATCCGGCGATCCTCCACCGCGTCGAGCGCGACATCATGCTGCAGATCGTCGACGCACAGTGGAAGGATCACCTCTACTCGCTCGACCATCTCAAGGAAGGAATCGGCCTGCGCGGCTATGGCCAGCGCGATCCGCTGGTCGAGTACAAGAAGGAGAGCTTCGAGCTCTTCACGGCGATGCGCGATCGCGTCGAGGAAGAGATCGTCCGGTACCTGTGGCGGTTGATGCCGGTCGTCGGCGACGGCACGGCTCCGGCCGCGGTGCCGCAGCGGCCGGCGCCGCGGCGCCCGAGCCCGTCGCAGGTCACCCTCAATTCGCCGTCGTCACAGCCCGCCTCGCCGTTTGGCGCGATCGGTGGCGGCGCGCCGCCCCCGGGGCCGCCGCGCGGCGCCGGCCCCGCTCAGCCGCCGCGGCCCGCGCGCACAGGCGGCGACGACGTGGTCAAGCAGGTCAAGCGCGACGAACCGAAGGTCGGACGCAACGACCCCTGTCCGTGCGGCAGCGGCAAGAAGTACAAGAAGTGCCACGGCGTGAACACGTGACATCCCAGGGCGGACCGCTTGGTCCGCCCTTGTTGCAGGCCGGGCCGGCAGGTCCGGCGGGGGCATATGGAAACTCGCACTGACGTCCTGAACGCGGATCAGATCTCGGTCGGTCTCACGACCGCCCTCACCTTCGACGACGTTCTGCTGGTGCCCCAGCATTCGACGATTCTGCCGAGCGCGGTGGACGTCAGCTCCTGGTTCAGCCGCAACATCCGGCTCAACGTGCCGCTCGCCAGTGCGGCGATGGATACCGTCACCGAATCGCGCCTGGCGATCGCGATGGCTCAGCAAGGCGCCATCGGGGTCATTCACAAGAACCTCACCGTCGAGGAACAGGCCCAGGAAGTCGACCGCGTGAAGCGCTCCGAGAGCGGCATGATCGTCAACCCGATCACGCTGTCGCCGACCAACCGGATCTTCGAAGCGCTGGAGCTGATGAAGAAGTACCGGATCTCCGGGGTGCCCATCACCCAGGACGGCAGCAAGGAGGGACGGCTCGTCGGCATCCTCACCAACCGCGACCTCCGCTTCGAAACCAATGTCGACCGGCCGATCGCCGACATCATGACGCGCGAGCCGCTGTTCACCGTGTCGGTCGGCACGACGCTCGACGCGGCCCGTGACATTCTCCACCGGCACAAGGTCGAGAAGCTGCTCGTCGTCGACGATCAGTACCGGCTCAAGGGGCTGATCACCGTCAAGGACATCCAGAAAGCAATCAAGTATCCGAACGCCTGTAAGGATTCGCTCGGCCGCCTGCGCTGCGGCGCCGCAATCGGCGTCGGCAAGGACGCGTTCGAGCGCGCGGAGGCGCTCGTCGCCGCGAACGTCGACGCGCTGGTGATCGACACCGCGCACGGCCACTCGCAGGGGGTCCTCGACATGGTGCGGCGGGTGCGCCGCCAGTTCACCGCGGTCGACGTGGTGGCCGGCAACGTGGCCACCGCGGAAGCCACCGAAGCGCTGATCGACCTTGGCGTCGACGCCGTCAAGGTCGGCATCGGCGCCGGCTCGATCTGCACAACGCGCGTCGTCGCCGGCATCGGTGTGCCAATGATCACCGCGATCGCCGAGTGCGCGCGCGCCGCCGCCCGCCACAAGGTGCCGATCATCGGCGACGGCGGCATCCGCTACTCGGGCGATATCACGAAGGCGATGGCCGTCGGCGCCAGCGCGTGCATGATCGGCAGTCTGTTCGCCGGCACCGACGAGAGTCCGGGCGAGATGATCCTGTTCCAGGGCCGGAGCTTCAAGGAATACCGCGGCATGGGCTCGCTCGGCGCGATGCGCCGCGGCAGCCGCGATCGTTATTTCCAGGACGAGTTCGATCTCGAGCGCAACCCCGAGGCCGCCGAAAAGCTCGTTCCCGAAGGCATCGAAGGGCGCGTCGCCCACAAGGGATCCGTCGCCGCGATGGTTCACCAGCTCGTCGGGGGACTCCGCGCCGGCATGGGTTACACCGGTTCGAAAGACGTCGCGACGCTGCAGCACAGCGCCCGGATGATCCGCGTCTCCCCCGCCGGTCTCCGCGAAGGGCACGTCCACGACGTGATCATCACGAAGGAAGCGCCGAATTACAGAGTGGAGTAGGTCGGGGGATCGAGGGATCTGCCAGAGTTGCGATCACCCGACCTCCCTTCCCCACCACATTCCTTCTAGTTTCCTCCGCAGGTTCCCGGAACCTGTCGAATCGACGTCACGGTGAAGTTCGTCGGCGCGGCGCCGGAGGCAGTTGGCGCAACCGATCCCGCAGCGCCGGTGGCGGCCGTTCCTGCCCCGACCGTGCCCGTTCCGGTGGGCGGTGCCGCGGCGGTTCCGTTGCCACCCGCGGCGGTTGCGCCCGTAGCCCCGGTGGCCGGCGCGCCCGGTGCGCCCGTTACGGGGGCGCGTCCGGACGTGCCAACACTCTGCGATGCCGAGCCAGGCTGAGGCGCCGTCGTGCCAATCACCTCCACGCGCGAATTGCCGTATTGCCCCATCGCGCTGCGATCACCGCCGAGGAGCGTGTAGGACGTCGGCGAATTCGCCGCGCCGCCAGTCACGCCGTTCAGCGTGTAGGCCGCGTTCATTCCCGTACCGCCCGTGAGACAGCCAGTGACGGTGAGCGGCTGACTGGCGGGGGGAGTCGTACCCTGCGTCCCTGGAACGGGCTTCTGAATCTGGCTCCCGGTGGTGGGCGGCGTGGCCGGCGTAGTTGGTGAGGCCGGCGTGGCCGGTGTCTGCGACCCATGCGTCTGCGTACCCTGTGGCGGTGTGCCGGTCTGACCGGTCGGCGACTGCGCCGCGACCGAAACACCAAGTGCGACCGCGAACATCGTGCCGAAGATATAGTTGCGCTTCATTCCATCTGCCTCCATTTGTCCTTGATGGAGACCGCTGCAAGCACGAGGACGTCAGCAGGAGTAGACTGGCCGCATGACCGCCACGGTCGTGCTCGCGTCGCTCCTGTCTCTCCTGTCAAGGCCCCCGCAAGAGTCAGCCGTGCAGCCGCGGTTTGCCATCCGCTTTCCAGTCGCGCATTCGGCAGTCGAACGCTCGCGAGCGGACGTCATCTGCGGCCTGGTACTGATCCGAAAGACCCCGGCCGACGATCCGAAAATGCTCGTGCCGCGGCGTGAGACCGGTGCGGCGGTTCGCCGCGTCGAGCCGTTCGCCTGCACCGCCGCGCAGCGCTAGGGGCTTTCCGCGCGGGCCTACACGCCCGCTGGAAAATGGCGCTAGCGCGTCGTCGCGCTGCCGCTGGCGATCGTGCTGAGCGCCGCCGCGCCTGCAGCCCCCTCGAGCAGCGCCCGTTCTGACGAATTCGCCTGGACACGCGACCGAATGCCGTCGGCGGTATCGAGCCTGAATCCTTGACGGGTGTGGAACGTCCACGCGGCGGCACCGGCGTCACGCGCGTGCGTCACCGCGCCCCGGAAGTGCGCCGCATCGCCGTCCGCGTCGAGAGTCTTCCCCTCCACACGGTGGCAAATCGTCATCCCGGAGTTCCACGCCTGCGGCTCCTGTAGGTAGACCGGCCGGCCTGACGCGGCCAGCGGCGCGACGGCCGCCGCCGTCTGCTCCGCCCATTGGGCGACGCGCGGATCGTGATACGCGATCGCGGTCGCGCCGATTCGCTGGTTGTAGGCGATGACGTCCGGCGCGGGCCCGCCGCGCGAGGCGACGATCACTCGAGCGGCGTCGACGGCGGCGATCGCCTCTCGAAGCCGTGTCGTCTGCGCCTCGCTGAGCGCGTTCTTGTCGATCTCGTTTTGAAGATCGATCAGCACGTTGCGATACGGCGCGAGCAGTTTCGCCGTCCGGGTGGCGGCGCGGACGTAGTTCTCCTCGTTCAGGCCCGGCACCGTCTCCCGCGTGAAGGAGACGTCGACGACGAGCGTTCTTGCGCGGGCCGCGTCGATCAGATCCAGCAGGCGCTTCAGCGGCCCAGACGCCGGAGTCGTGTCGCCGCGCACGTTGCCGGCCGCATCGAACAACGTCGTCTCGTCGGACTCGATCGGGCAGTACCCGGCATCGCGCCGCTGCCAGTTCGGCAGCACGCGAATGCCGTCGAAGCGCAGAGTGACGGACAGGTAGTCGAGGTCGTCGTTCAGTTTCGAGGCGTGGAGGCCGTCGAAGTACGAGATGAAGAGGAGAAGCCGCGTCGCGCGACCATCGATGCCGAACCGCGTTCCATCGACCGACAGCGTCTGCGCGCCGGCCGTGCATGACCACAGGCAGATAACGGTACTCAGCGCCACTGCCGCGATGCACCGCGACTGCGTCGCTCCCCTACCACTCCTGCTCTTCATGCCCCCTGGCCTGGGCAAGCCAGTCGCCGCTGACGTGATCCGTTGAGGGCGCCGAATACTGACGACGGACCCGCGCACGGAGCATGACCCCCGCCCCCACCGCAAGGAGCGTGATCGGGATCAGCCAGAGTGCGCGCCCCATCATGTGGTGCGCGAGCAAGAACAGAGCCGGATGAGGCAGGGCGATGAATGGCCGCGAGTGCCTTCCATGTCGGTATTCACGTCGGTAGGAATTACGTGGCGGTCACTGACCGCCGCAGCTCCCTGGCACCTGCTTGATCGCGGTCACCCGGAAGAGCGGAGCTGACTTGGACTGCGGCTTCTTCCCCGTCGTCGTCGTCATCGTCGTGCCACTCACCGTAGAGTCTGGATTCGGTGGGGGGAGAAGGACACCCTGGACCTCGACGCGCGAATGCTCGTACTGTTTCAGCTGGGCGGCCTCCAAGCCCTCGAGGGTGTAGGACTCCTCGACGGTCTTGGGATGCTTCTTCCCGAGATGAAGCGTGAGAAACGCTCCGGTGTTCGCTGCGTCGGCGTTCATACCGGCTGGCCCCGTTCCCTTCGAACCACCCGAGCCAGGCATGCTGACGCTCCCCCCGGGCATCAGACATCCCGTCAGAGCGGTCGGGGTTTTGTCAGAGGCGACAGGCACATTCAGCGTCGCCGACTGCTGCGCGCCAAACGCCAACGCCATGATCGTCACGATGGTGGTTCCAAGCTGCGCACTGTTCATCTCTGCACCGCCTTGTCCCCCATCGTAGCGCGTCGGGCGGCAGCCGTGTAGGCCGCCGCCCGTCATCCTGCCAACGCTCGTCTTTTTGAAAGAGCGCCGGCCTGGATCGTCAGTTAGTGTCCGCTGCAGCTGTCGCTGATCTTCTTCACGGAGTCGACGCGCAGGGTCTCGTGATCCGACGCGGCGCTCAGCGCGCCCGCGTTCGAGCCGCTGGTCATGCTGCCGGTCGGGCTCGATCCCGAGGTGCTCGAGCCGGCGGCCGACGTCGTGCTGGAGCTGGGGCTCGAGTTGCCTTCTACTGTCCCGCGGATTTCGACGCGAGCGTTAGCGTACTTCTGCAGATCGCTCTCGTGGCCGACGAGCGTGAACGAGCTGGCCGATCTGCTCGCCGACATTCCCGACGGCGGCTGGCCGCTCGTGCCGGTGGTCGAGGAGCCCGTGCTCGAGCCTGACGTCGACGAGCCGCCGACCATCGCGCTGGTCAGCATCCAACCGCGCGACGCCGAACTGGTGCTCGAACTTCCACTCGTGCCGGTCGCGCCGGTCGAGCTGCTCGCACCGGAGCCCGGAACGAGGCAGCCGGTCACCGTGACGGTCTTCTCGTTGCGGCTGCTGTTGTGGTTGCCATTCGCGTCCTGCGGCGTCGGAGATTGCGCAGCGGCCGTGCACACCGCGAGTGCGAACGCCGCGGCTGTTCCAAATACATGTGAGCGCTTCATCAATATGCCTCCAAAGGACATCTTCGTTCAGAGGCTGCATCTGCAAACGAGCCGCCGTCGTCGAAGGCCATGAATGGGTGCACAGCGGCCAGGCAGACGCCGCGGAAGCGAGCAACTGTTTCCAGTACGTACTACTCGTGTACGCGAATTCGCCGCCGGTTGTCATCGACACGCTCGAGCTGCGCTTCGACTGCCGCGGTGGGCCGGCCGCCCCAGCGATCCGCCCATTCGATCGCCACGATGCCGCCACTCTCGATGAGATCGTCGAGGCCGAGGTCTTCGATCTCCGGAGGCGAGAGACGGTAGAGATCGACGTGATAGAGCGTCGCGCGTCCGCCTCTGTATTCCTGGATGATCGTAAAGGTCGGGCTCGACACCTCGTCTGCGGACGCGCCGAGTCCGCGCGCCAGTCCGCGGACGAACGCGGTCTTCCCCGCGCCGAGGTCCCCATAGAGCAGTACGAGCGCGCCGGCCCCGAGACGTTGTGCCAGCGCCTCGCCGGCCTGCTCCGTCTCGCCTTCGCTAGTTGTTATCACGCTTGACCCGGCGGCGGGCGGTCAGCTCGAGCACGGCGTCGCCGAGGCGCGTCGCGATGTCGGACGGCAGCAGCGCCGTCTCGCCCTCGTCCGCTTCGGCGAGATCGCCGGCCGTGCCGTGCAGGTATACGGCCAGCTTGCATGCGGCCTCGGCGTCGAGGATCTGCGCGAACCAGGCGGCGATCATGCCCGTCAGCAAATCGCCGGTACCGCCCGTAGCCATTCCGGCGTTACCAGTCAGGTTCACGAACGATCGACCCTCCGGGCCGGCGATGATCGTACGATGCCCCTTCAGCACGACATGGCAGCGGTGCCGCCTCGCAAAATCGCGCGCGTGTTCGAGCCGATCCGCCTGCACGTCTTCGATGCTGCTCTGGAGCAGTCGCGCCATCTCGCCGGGATGCGGCGTGACGATCACGTCGACCCCGTCGCGTCCGGTCAGTCGCTCGGGATCGTCCTCGAACGCGTTGAGCGCGTCGGCGTCGAGCACCAGCGGCACGCCCGAGCGCTCGAACACCGCGTGGACGAAGGCTGTCGTCGAGGGATCCTGCCCGAGCCCGGGGCCGATCGCGATGACGTCGGCCTTGAAGTCGAGCACGCGATCGGCGGCGCTGAAATCGATCGTACCGGCTTCGGTCTCCTCGAGCCCGAGCGTCATGTACTCGGGCGCCATGGCGGCGACAATCGGCAGGCAGGATCTGGCTGTGGCGATCGTGACCAGCCCGGCGCCGGAGCGAAGTGCGCCGGTCGCCGCGAGATTCGCGGCGCCGGTGCGGCCTCGCGATCCGGCGATGACCAGCACACGGCCGAAGTCCCCTTTGTGGGAGTCGGCCGCCCGCGCCGGCACCAGCTCGCGCATCCGTTCCCGTGTCAGCAGCTCCAGCCGGGGCCCGTCGAGCTCGTCGATGACCGAGGCGGGAATGCCGATGTCGGCGATCACCAGATCGCCGCCGTGCGCATCAGCCGGCGGCAGGATCAGCGGCAGCTTCGGCGCAGCCAGCGTCACCGTCATCGACGCCTCGATGGCTTCCCCGTCGACCTCGTGCGAGTCGGCCGAGACGCCGGTCGGCAGGTCGATCGCCACTACCGGCACACCCAACCCGTTCACGTCGGCGACCACGGTCTCGAGCAGACCGGTCAGCGGCCCGTGGAACCCGGTGCCGACGATCGCGTCGACGATCAGGTCGCACTCGGACACCTCGCTGAAGTGCAGCTCCCACTCCTGCGCGTTGGTCACCTCGACGACCGTGACGCCGACCCTGCCGAGAATCTCCAGGTTCGTCCGAGCGTCGCCGCGCACGTCCGAGACGCTGCCGAGGATGTAGACGACGGCCTCGATGCCGCGCTGCGCCAGCGTGCGGGCCACGACGAAGCCGTCGCCGCCGTTGTTCCCCCGTCCGCACAGGACGCCGACCCGGCTCGACGACAGGTCGTCGAACGCCGCCTCCATCGCGGCAACGGCCTGTCGGCCGGCGTTCTCCATGAGCACGAGGGAAGGAATGCCGATCTCGTCGATCGTCTGGCGATCGGCCTCGCGCATTTGCTGGGTGTTCAAGACGCGCATGGTCAGTTAGCAGTGTCCAGTTGGCAGTCGACAGTGGCCCTCAGCCGGGGACGGGCCGTCCCTTTGCGTGGGTGTCCGCAGCACAAGTGAAGTCTACTGCCAACGGCCTGCCGCCACCTGCCAACCGACAGTGCTACGATCTTGCGATGCGCGGAGCAGTCTATGTCAACGGCCGGATCACTTCCGCCGACCAGGCGGTCGTGCCCGTCTACGATCATGGCTTCGTCTACGGCGAAGGCGTCTACGAGACGATGCGCACCTACAACCGCGTACCGTTCCTGTACGACCGGCACATGCGCCGGCTTCGCCAGTCGGCGGAGCGGCTCGCGCTCGGCGTGCCGTTCGACGATCCGGCGCTGCTCTCCTGGATCGACCAGACCGTCGGCGCCGCCGGCGATCTGCGCGAGGCGTACATCCGCGTGCTGCACACGCGCGGAGTCGGAGACCTCACCTACGATCTCCGATCGACGCCTACTCCGACGACGGTGATCATCGTCAAGCCGTTCGAGCCGTACCCGGCGCGCGTCTACGACGAGGGCATCCGCGTGGCGCTCGTCGACATGCTGCGCAACCATCCGCGATCGGTCAACCCGATCATCAAGTCGAACAATCTGATGAACAACGCGCTCGCCATGCAGGCGGCGTATCGCGCCGGCGCCGAAGAAGCGCTGATGTGCAACTACCGCGGCGAGCTGAGCGAGTGCTCGCAGTCGAACTTCTTCCTGGTGCGCGGCGGCGCCGCGTTGACACCGACGTCGGAATCGGGCTTGCTGGAAGGGGTGACGCGCGCGTTCCTGTTCGAGCTGGGGCGCGAGCTCGGCATCGACGTGCGTGAAGAGACGCTGGTGCCGAAGGATCTCGAGACCGCCGACGAGATGTTCATCACCTCGACGACGCGCGAGCTGTCGCCGGTCGTCAGTGTCGACGGCCGCCCGGTCGGCGACGGTCGTGTGGGGCCGGTGACGAAGAAGCTCACCGCGCTCTACCAGCAGCGTGCGCAGGAACTCACCCGCGCGCTGGCGCGTCAGGCCTGAGCCGGCTGTCCAGCCAACCGTCGGGCGCCGGCCTCATCTCCTGGTCTTCATGCGACGCGGCCGTCAGCGTGTCGCGGCGGACTCGTACGCGTCCATCGGCGGGCACGAGCAGATTAGATTGCGGTCGCCGTACGGATTGTCGATCCGTGCGACCGACGGCCACACCTTGTGCTCGCGGACGAACGGCAGCGGGAACGCCGCCTGCTCCCGGGAATAGGGATGGTCCCAGACGTCGGCCACGACCATGTCGACGGTGTGCGGCGCGTTCTTGAGCACGTTGTTCCGCGCGTCGGCGCGTCCTTCGACGATCGCCGCGATCTCGCCGTGGATCGCGATCAGCGCGTCGCAGAAGCGATCGATCTCTCCCTTCGGCTCGCTCTCGGTCGGCTCGATCATCATGGTGCCGGCGACCGGGAACGAGACGGTCGGCGCGTGGAAGCCGTAGTCCATCAGCCGCTTCGCCACATCCTGTTCGTCGACCGGCACGGCGCCATGCTTGAACGGACGCAGGTCGAAGATCATCTCGTGCGCGACGCGGCCGTTGTGGTTCGCGAAGAGCACGTCGTAATGTCCCTCGAGGCGCGCCTTGATGTAGTTGGCGTTGAGAATCGCGACACGCGTCGCCTCGGTCATGCCGTCCGCGCCGAGCATCCGGACGTAACCGTAGGAGATCAACAGGATGCTCGCGCTTCCCCACGGCGCCGCCGAGATCGCCGGGATCGCCTTCGGGCCGCCGACCGTGACCACGGCGTGGCCCGGCAGGTACGGCGTCAAATGGCTCGCGACGCCGATCGGCCCCATTCCGGGCCCGCCGCCGCCATGCGGGATGGCGAACGTCTTGTGCAGGTTCAAGTGGCAGACATCGGCGCCGATCGACGCCGGGCTGGTCAGCCCAACCTGGGCGTTCATGTTGGCGCCGTCCATGTAGACCTGTCCGCCGTACTCGTGGACGATGGCGCACATCTCGCGGATGCGCTCTTCGAAGATGCCGTAGGTCGACGGATAGGTGACCATCAGCGCCGCCAGCGCCGCCGCGTGCTGCTGGGCCTTGGCGCGCAGGTCGTCGAGCTCGATGTAGCCGTGCTCGTCGCACGCCACCACCACCACCCGCATCCCGGCCATCGTCGCGCTCGCCGGGTTCGTGCCGTGTGCCGAGGCAGGAATGAGTACGATGTCGCGCTGCGCGTCGCCTCGGTCGCGATGGTAGGCGCGGATCACCATCAGGCCGGCGAACTCCCCCTGCGCACCCGAGTTCGGCTGCAGCGAGAAGCCGGTGAACCCGGTCACCTCGCAGAGCGCCGCTTCCAGATCGCGGAACACGTCGGCGTACCCCTGCGCGTGGCCGGTCGGCGCAAATGGGTGCATCCGGCTGAACTCAGGCCAGGTGACCGGCAGCATCTCGGCGGCCGCGTTCAGTTTCATGGTGCAGGAACCGAGCGGGATCATCGACGTGTCGAGCCCGACGTCCCGCCGCTCGAGGCTGCGGATGTAGCGCATCATCTCGGTCTCGGAGTGATGCGACTGGAAGACCGGATGCGTCAGGTAAGCGCTCGTCCGGCGCAGGTGCACCGGCGCCTTGATCATCGGCGGCGCGCCGGCGCGGTAGAGCGGGCGGTTGCCGGCCGTGAAGCACGCGACGATGTCGGCGACGTCTTCGATTGTGGTCGTTTCGTCGACCGAGATGCCGATCGCGCCGTCCCCGGTATACCGGAAGTCGAGGCCGGCGGACTCGGCGGCGGCGCGCACCGCGGTGGGCGTCGCCCCGTCGATGCGCAGCGTGTCGAAATAGGCCGCGTTCGTCTGCCGCAGGCCCGCCGCGACGAGCCCGTCTTCCACAGCTCGAGCCATGCCGTGAATCCGCTCACCGATCGCGCGCAGCCCTTTCGGCCCGTGGAAGACCGCATACATCGCCGCCATATTGGCGAGGAGCGCCTGGGCCGTGCAGATGTTCGACGTCGCCTTCTCGCGGCGGATGTGCTGCTCGCGCGTCGCCAGCGCCATCCGGTAGGCGCGCCTGCCGCGCGCGTCGACCGACACCCCGATGATCCGGCCCGGCGCCTGCCGCACGAACGACTCGCGGGTGGCGAAGAACGCCGCGTGCGGACCACCGTAGCCGAGCGGCACGCCGAAGCGCTGCGAGTTGCCGACGACCGCGTCGGCTCCCATTTCGCCGGGCGGCACCAGCAGCGTCAGCGCCATCAGATCACTCGCGACCGCGACGAGCACTCCAGCGGCGTGCGCCCGCTTGATGATCGGTTCGAGGTCCCGTACCTCGCCGTGATCGTCGGGATACTGCAGGAGAAGGCCGAACGCCTTGTCGAAGGCACACGTCTCCGGATCGCCGATCTCAAGCGTGATGTCGAGCGGCAGCGCCCGTCCGCGCAGCACGTCGATCGTCTGGGGGAACGTGCGCGACGAGACGAAGAACACGCTCGGCTGTCCGGCCGGCGCCTTCTTCGCGTTGACCCGATGGAACATCCCCATCGCCTCGGCGGCCGCCGTGCCCTCGTCGAGGAGTGAGGCCGACGCGATCTCCATGCCGGTGAGATCGGCGACGACCGTCTGGAAGTTGAGCAGCGACTCGAGGCGGCCCTGGGCGATTTCCGCCTGGTACGGAGTGTAGGGAGTGTACCAGCCGGGATTCTCGAAGATGTTGCGCAGGATTACGGCGGGGGTGTGCGTGTCGTAGTAGCCCATGCCGATATAGGACCGCGTCACGCGGTTCCTCGCCGCGACATGCCGCAAACGCCGCAGATAGCCGGCTTCGCTCTCGGCAGGCGGCAGGCTCAGGCGCCTGGCGAAACGGATGCCGGCCGGAATCGTCTGTTCGATGAGCGCGTCGAGCGAGGGCACGCCGATCGCGCGCAGCATCTCGTCCTGCTGCGCCGCGTCGGGTCCGATGTGTCGCCGCTGAAACGTGTCGAGGTCCGATGTCCTGGATCCGGGGTCCGCGTTCGTGCTCACTTCGTCAGATCCGTATACGCGGCCGCGTCGATCAGATCGTTCTGATCGCCGCTCACTTTCATGGCAATCATCCACGAGCCGTGAGGATCCTTGTTGACCTGCTCGGGATTCTGCACGAGCGCCGCGTTGACCTGTGTGACCTCGCCGCCGACCGGGCTATACAGCTCCGAGACCGCTTTCACCGATTCGATCGTGCCGAAGACTTCACCCTTCTTCAGCGTGCGGCCGATCTGCGGCAGCTCGACATAGACGACGTCGCCGAGCTGCTTCTGGGCGTAGTCGGTGATGCCGACCTGGGCTTCGTCCTTGCCGGGAGCACCCAGGCGAATCCACTCGTGATCCTTCGTGTACTGGAGATCGGTCGGGTAAGCCATCACTTTGCTCGCTTGTAAAAGGGCATCGAAACCACGGCCGCTCTGGCGCGGCGGCCGCGGATGTCCACTTCGAATTCCGTTCCGGGCTGCGTGCGATCGACCGGCAGATAGGCCATGCCGATCGCCTTCTTCAGAAACGGCGTCTGCGTACCGCTCGTGACCACGCCGGCCTTCACGCCGTCGGCGTAGACGTCGTGGCCGTGCCGCGCGATCGCGCGTTCCAGCATCTCGAACCCGACGAGCCGCCGCGGGGCGCCTTCGGCCTTCTGCTGCCTGAGCACGCCGGCGCCGAGGAACTCGGGCTTCTTCCACCCGACGATCCAACCGAGATCCGCTTCTACGACCGTGGTCGTCTCGTCCATGTCGTTGCCGTAGAGGCGCATCGCGGCTTCCAGGCGCAGCGTGTCTCGCGCGCCGAGCCCGGCCGGCAGCACTCCGGCCGGTTTCCCTGCCTGGAGGATGGCATCCCACACCCGCTCGGCGGCGTTGGGCGGCGCGAATACCTCGAACCCGTCCTCACCGGTGTAGCCCGTGCGCGAGATCGTCACGCGGACGCCGGCCACTTCACCGGTCGCAAACCAGTAGTACTTGAGCGCCGCGAGATCGACGCCAGTCAGCGACTGCAGCACTTCTCTGGCCACCGGCCCCTGCAGCGCCACGAGGGCGTAGCGCGAGCTGGTGTTGACAGCCACGGCATCGCCGCCGACCTCGCGGACATGCTCGGTAATCCAGTGGAAGTCCTTGACGATGTTGGACGCGTTGACGACGAGCATGAAATGGTCGTCCGCCAACTTG
This sequence comes from Vicinamibacterales bacterium, assembly GCA_036496585.1. Taxonomy (NCBI): domain Bacteria; kingdom Pseudomonadati; phylum Acidobacteriota; class Vicinamibacteria; order Vicinamibacterales; species Vicinamibacterales bacterium. The sequence continues at coordinate 162,927 of DASXLB010000022.1, read as the reverse complement.
TAGGTCAGCACGTCGTCGACGAACGTCCCCTGCGGGGTGGTCAGCGCTGAGTACTGGATCTGATTGACGGCGAGCCGCGAGGCGTCGTTAGAAGTGATGTGCTGGACGGCGTCGAGCGCGTTGGCGCCGGCAACCTCGATCTCCCCCATGTGGGACACGTCGAACAAACCGGCGCGTGTCCGCACCGCCATGTGCTCGTCGACGATGCCGCTGTACTCGACCGGCATGTCCCAGCCGCCGAACTCGACCATGCGGGCGCCGAGAGAGCGATGACGGGCGTGGAGCGGAGTCTTCTTGAGGGCGTTCAAGCCTTCAAAGGTACTATGCGACGACCGATTTCGACAAGCGGGCGCCCACCCTCCACCAGGGCCCCTCCGTCATCGAACGCTCAGGCGCAGGTCACGGGGGCCGTCGCGCGCCGAAACCGTCAGGATCGACGGGACGAGGGACCGCTCCTCACGGCCGCAGATCAAGACGAACTCCCAGGTCCCTTCCTCGGGCAGGACCATCGAGAACAGACCCGGCCCGGTGCGCGACGCGGCAACAATCTGCAACCCCGATCGCCCGACCGGCCCCGCCGCCTTGAGGTCGCAGCTGGTCTCCTGATCGAGCGCGATCGAGACAGCGATCGGACGACCGAGCTCGATGTCGCCGAGCTCGATCAAGGGGAGCGGCGCCCGCGGCAGCGGCACCCGCACTGTGGGGAAGCCGGCGCCGCCGATACGCAGTTCCCCTCCACCGTCCGGTGCCAACGCGACGGCGAATCGACCATCCGAACCGGTGCGGGCTTCTCCTCCCTTCACTTCGATCGGATCAGTGGCCGCCGCATATGCCGACGGGTCGGGCGCGCTGATCACGTCGACGCCGGCGGCCGGCCGACCGCCGGAGAGGACGCGGCCACCGGCCACGCCGGCTGGCTGCAGCCGAATGCTCACGGCCGTCACACCAGGACGGAGCCGCAGCGAGGTGCGCCCGAACTGCGGATGCCACGCGACGATCTCGTAGTCCGCCTCGCCAGCGCTCTCGACCACGACTTTGCCATCCGAAGCAGTCGTCCATTCACCCGCAAGCACGCGGCGTGGCGGCGGCTGTCCCGGCGTCACGATCTCGGGCTGACGATCGATCAGCCGAAACAAGGTGACAAGTGCGCCAGGAATCGGATCCCCGCGATTCGACGCCACGACCGCATCGACATCTCTCCGCGCTTCGAGCACGACGCGCAACGGCGACAGCGGCGTGTCCCTGGCGACCTCGTCCAGCGAGAGAAACTGCGGCCCCGATCGCACACTGCGGACTTCGAGCCACGAATCGGGCGGTGACGACCCTCCCGCGAGCCAGAAGACGCCAGGCGAAAGGGGGAAGACCTTGAGATCGAGCTGTCTCGTCTCGAGGCGCACGGCCCTGGCGCGCTGCGGCGGCGTCTGCGGCTCGGCCGCGGTGAAGCGAAGGCGCGGTGGCAGTCCCCCGTCGCGGTCGGAGACGACGGCAAGCCGGCCCCACGCTGACGCACGCAGGGTGGGCACGGCATTTCCACTGACCGGAGCCGCCAGCAGCCACCCATCCTGAATCGCCGTCACGACGCCGGCCGCGTCGAGCGGCAGGCCCATGCACTCCCACCGCGATGGAGACGTCCACCAGCACGCGGGCCACACTCCCCCGATGCCATCAGCGCTGATCCAGGTGAGCGGCGCAGCCGCCGCCGTCACTCCGGCGGTCGATCCAACGACCGAGCGCCGCCAATTGCCGTCGACACGCCGTTCGAGGGGACGGTCGACAATCAACGGCCCGTCGAGCAAATACAAGCCATCGGGACGCTGCAACAACACCACGATCGGAGATTCGACGGCCAGCACGAACCTGACGTCCCGGCCGTCGCGCTCGACCGCCACATGCAGCGGTACCGGCGCACTCCCCTGGCGCCATGCGTACGGCGTCACTGTGGAGACCTCGGCCGGAACGTCGTGATAGACGATCGGCATCGCGATCATCGGCCACCCCGTACAAAGGCACGCTGGATCTGCTCGAGTCGTGGCCGCTCATCGCGGGCGACGAGCGGCGAGCACCGCCCGTCCTCGAGCATGACGAATCGCGTGCAGATCGAGTCGAGGTCATACAGCCGGTGTGACGACAGCAGGATCGCCGAGCCGGCACGCTGCCAACGCCGCAGCGTGTCGGTGAGCCATGCGGCTCCCGGCGGGTCGAGCCCTTCCCACGGCTCGTCGAGCAGCACGATATCGGTCGGATCGCCGGCCAGAAAGACCCGCAACCCGAGTCCCTGGCGGCTGCCCCGCGACAGCCGGCCAATCGCACGCCGCTCGGCCGCAACGATCGAGAAGAGTGAGGCCCAGCGGCGCGCGCTGATGGTTGGCGGCAGCGTGCCTTCGCCCCCGAAATACCGTACAGACGGCACGGCGAACGGTTCCGACGGCAGCCAGCGCACGCCACCCGCGTCAGGCCGCATCAACCCGGCGGCGACACGCAGCAGTGTGGTCTTTCCGGCGCCGTTGGCGCCTAGCAGGCCGACCGCTTCGCCGGCGCGTACCTGCACCGATGCCTGGTCGAGCACGCGGTGCCGGCCGAACGCCTTCGACACGCCCGCAACGTCGAGGCGCGGTGTCACGCTCGCTCCACGAGGTATACGTCGATCCAGCGCCCGGCGCGCCAGACAGTCAGCATGAGCACACAGCTCGCGGCCAGCGCGGCAGTGACCGACGCGGCGTCGATGCCGGACGGACCACCGATCAGCAGAAACGGACACGCTACGATCGACATCGCCCGTCTCGTCACCGCGAGGGCCGAGGTACCCGGTCCGGCCCAGGACAGCAGATCCGGATGACGGAGCAGCAGCCAGCCGAGCACACCCATCCACAGAGCGCCGGCGGCGCCACGCGGCAGCGCGAAACCGCACGACCATGCAATGGCCGAAACGATGAAGAAGGCTGCGAGACGCCGACCGGCGAGTGCCGAAAGCACCACCGCGCTCCCCTCCACCCAGCCAGCCAACACCAGGGCCAGCCATGCCACCAAGGCCGGAACGACCGATGCGCCCCACTGGACCGCCAGAGCCGCCGCGCGGCTGCGTCCGTACCCGAGCATCGGATCGAAATGACCGCGATGCGCCGCCATCAGAAAGCCGCTCGACGCCATGAACATCTGCACGAACAACAGCAGCCCCAGCGCCGAGTCCAGCTCGCCGGGGCTCGAGGCCACGATCACCGCGCCATAGAGCGTGACCGCCGCCAGCGCGACGACTCCAGACACGGGAAACGGCCGCAGCGCGAAGAAGAAGCTCACCATGCAGGTACCTCTCCGACTTTTCCGCTGGCGAGCAGCAGCTCGACCCTCCGGGAGTCCGCAGCAAGAATCAGACGGGCCGCTTCCGCGAGCCGGCTCTGCCCCAGCACCTCGCCTCGTCTCCCGAAACGCGCCAGCGTCCATCCGCCTGGCGTGTCGGCATGTCCCGGCGGCGGCACCCCGCTGCTGAGCACCCAGATTTCCCCATGCTCGGTGACGAACGCATCGCGTACGGGGCGAGGGGGATTGTCGGACGTGAGCAGCACCTCGGGCGACACGACGCGAAGCCCCGCCAGCGTCACACGCCGTGCGTGCCCGTCATCATCGACGAGGTTCACCGCGGGCTCGTCGGGAAACCAGCACGCGCGTTCGCGATCGCGCGTCGCTCCGCACGAGAGCAGGTTGAGGGCGGCGGCCGAGGCGCGCGCGAGGCCATCGAACCGCCTCGTCATGAGACTGCTCCAAGGCACGCGCGCGGGGGCGCCAGAACTCCCACTCGTCAGCGCCGGGGACGGAGCGGTGAACACGGCCTCCTGAAAGAGCAGCTGGTTCCCCGCGGCGAAGATCCCGAACTGCGGCGTCGGCAACGGAATCTGCTCCGCCAGGCGACCGGTGACCGAGAGGCGCGCGGCGACTTGTCGGCCTTTCAAGGTCCACAGCGTGCCATCCGACAACCGCGCCAGCCCCCAACACGATTCGCCAGGCGCCAGGGCCAGCCGGACCCGCTCGACACGCCTCCGTTCCACATCCACTCGCACCAAATCCAGGCCTCCCGCCAACAACGTCACCACCCCATCGTCTGACCTCCCGGCGATGACTTCGGAACCGATGACCGGTCCGAAGATCGGCACCGGTGCGACCAGAGCGGGCGCCTGCCCGGCCACGGGGGTCTTGCAGGCGCCCACGGTCATCGCCAGCAGCAGCGCCGAGCCGGCGAAGCGCAGCATCAGGCCCCTACCAGCTTGATGCGGACGCACTGGGTGTAGTCGAGCTCGCAGTCGAGGCCGGTCGCCCACCGGTACCAGAAGCTGTCGACGCGGGCGGCCCGGCCGTAACAGTCACCCAGATCGGTGGTGCATCCCGCGATCGCGGGACGCGGAGTCGCGACGAATCCGGCCAGCAGCACGCACGCAAACAGCAGTTTCTTCACCATTACAAACCTCCAGATTGAGCCGGCGCGCACCTCTGCGGACCATCCGCCCCGCCTGCGCCGCTGTGTGTGGCCGGAGGCAACCCGGCACGAGTCGCCGCAGGCATGCCGCGGCGTTGATCTGGTCGATAGCGGAGATAGGCCACGAGCGTGTGATACGAGATCCCCAGCTCGCGGCAGGTCCGGCGCTTGTTCTCGCCGCACCGCTCGTAGATCAACCGCGCATAGCGGGCGCCCCACGCCCGCATCGTGTCGACGGCGTGAACGGACGGCAGCAACACCGGCATATAGCCGTCGAGCACCGACGGTGGCAAATCCTCCAGCCGGAGCGCATCGTCTTCCGCCAACGCCACCCCGTGCTCGATGACCCGCTGCAGTTCGCGTACGTTGCCCGGCCAGCGGTACGCCACGAGCGCATCCGCCGCCGCCTGCGACAGCCTGAGCTTCCGGAAATCCCGATGCAGCGCGAGGAAGTACTCGGCCAGTTCGATCACATCCTCGGGACGCTCGCGCAACGGCGGCACGACGATCCCGACGCCGTGGAGGCGGTAGTAGAGATCGAGCCGGAACTTGCCCCGATCGACGAGCTCCGCGAGCGGCTGGTTCGTGGCGGCGATGATCCGCGTATCGATCGGCCGTGCGCCGATCGCCCCGACCCGCTCGACCGACATTTCCTGGATGGCGCGCAGCAGCTTGGCCTGCGCCGCCAGAGACAGATCGCCCACCTCGTCCAGAAACAGCGTCCCGGCGTCCGCATGCTCGAACTTGCCGCGGCGGCCGCGCACGCCGGTCGCCGTGCGCTCTTCGATGCCGAACAGCTCGGCCTCGAGCAGCGTCTCGACAATCGCCGCGCAATTGACGGCGACGAACGGCCCGCCGCGGCGCGGCGACAGTTCGTGAATCTGCCGCGCCACGAGTTCCTTCCCAACCCCTGACTCCCCCTCGATCAGGACGGTGAAGTGCGTCGCCGCCACTCGCTCCATCCGCTCGCGGACGGCCCGGATGCCTGCACTCGAGCCCACGATCGGTGCCGCGCCATTGCGCCGATATCCTCCCGCGGTCGTGAACATCCCCGCCCGCTGCGCCCGATCGATGGTGAGCACCAGCGACGCGATCTGCCGCGCCGCGTCGAGCAACTGGCGATCCCACGCGTCGAGCGCGCGCTGGGGATCGACGACCGCGTCGATGGCGCCCAACGTGAACTCGCCCGATCGCACCTCGAGCGACAGCACATCCTCCGGCGGGTGTGGAATCGCCGGCCCGTCGCGCAGCTCGACCTCGCGAAGGTGCAGCAGATCGCACAGCTTGCGCTCGAAGCGGTTGCGCACCGCGCGCGCCTCCCGACAGGACGGCAACACGTCCGCCACGGATTCGAGCAGAGCCATCAGGCCGCGCCGCCGCTCGGGTGCGCGCCTCTCACTGCGTGTCATGCCGCCTCCCCCATTGTTCGAGGCTGGCGCTCTTTCCAATTCCCTTGCCACCGGCTGCACAGACGTTTCCAAGGTCATTTCGCGCTCCCGTGATCCCGTGACGCACGGCGGTCGTGCGGATCGGGCACTCCATACCCGCGCTGAGTCGTGTCTTCCCGCGTCCAGTCGAACGCGGCCTCGAAGGCGATCCCGGACCGGTAGGTGGGGCCCCGGTGCGGATCGAGCATCGCAATGCTGCAGCGGACCACCGTCGCGCCGACGCGGATGCGCTGCGTGCCGAGGTCGAACTGCACTTCGACTTCGGCGCCAGGGCGCAGTGGACGTACCCCCTCGAGCAGCGCGCCGCCGGGCCCGACGTCGAGCACGAGGACGAGGTGGCCGGGCCGAACGCGGGCGGCGAGACCGCGCGTACGCCGACGCGGTGCACGACGGCGATCAGGCATCGACCCACCGGCCGGTGACGAAGTCGAACTTCAGGACACGCACCCGCGCGGTCACGCCGAGCACGCGCACGGCGTACTGGGCGCGCCCGCGGCCGTGCACATAGAGCGTGCCGGACGTGGCGGTGCCGTCGGCGTTGAGCGAGAGAATCGTGGAGACGCCGAGTCGAACGCCATCGGATCCCGGAGCTGGCCCGCCATCCGCGTCCGGAACACCGTCGAGGATCCCGAACGCCACGCCGGAAAACTGCGCGTCGAGCCGCTCCGGCGGAGTGATCGTGCGATCGACGCCGCGCAGGATCTCGGTCGTCCGCAGGCCGTTGCCGTTGCCGTCCTCGACCGATGTGATGAGATAGTCGATAGACGACGACTCGAAGCGGAGACCGCTGGTGACCGAGTGCGTGATCGATCGGAACCGAGCCTCCAGCACACGCTGCGCCAGGTAGCGCGCCGCGGCACGCGTGCGAAAGTCGTCGAGGGCGCGCAACCCCTGCGGGACGGCGATTGTCGTCAAGGTGCCCATGATCGCCATCGAGAACAAGAGCTCGATGAGGGTGAATCCAGGGCGTGTGTCGCCGGAACTGCGCGCCATCGACGTGGGCCTCGCCGGCTGCTAGAGCGAGGGCCCGGAGGGCGCGGCCCTGTCGCCGACCGTGATCATCGGCTTCAGTTTCAGGAACGTCTTCTCGCCGAAGCCCTTGACGTTCATCAGATCTTCGACCTTCTTGAAGCTGCCATTCTGCTTCCGGTACTCGATGAGGCGCTCGGCGGCTTTCGGACCCACGCCCGGCAAGGCTTCGAGCTGCGCCTGGGTCGCGGTATTCAGATTGACCGGCGTGGTTGGTGCCGGGGCAGCCTTCGCGCGCGAGGCCTTGACGGGTGCGCCCGCGGTCGTCTTGGTCTGCTGCGCGGCGGCGACCGGCATGACAGCCATGGCGGCGACGGCGAGGAGCATGAGAGCGATTCGCATGTGACGTTCCTCCAGAGAAAGAGATGGTGGCGACCCCGCCCGGGCACACGCACAAGACACAGAGGCTCGGGCACCTTGTGATGAGTCGTGGCGGGGCCGTGGACTCCTATGGCAAGCGCGGCGCCAGTGCGGCGCGGCGTCGGATGCCTGCCGATTTCACGGCAGCGATTGGAGTTGTGGAGCGCCATCGGCCTGGGGCGGACTTTGCGCCACCTCGGCGATCGCGGAGCTGGACGCTTTTATTGCGCGCGGCGGGCGCTGGTCCGCGTCACGGACCAGACAGCGTGCAGGCCCGGTGCCTTTATAATCGCGACGAATGGTGGCGCGGCGGTGCCGACGATTGCTGCTCGTCTTGCTGCTCCTCGTCTTCTGGAGCCTGACCACCCACGGCAAGTACACGGATAGCGGCGACGAGCCACACTATCTGATGGTCGCGCAGAGCCTCTGGGCCGACCGCGATTTCGATCTGGGCAACAACTACGCTCAGGACCAGGGATCGGTTTTTGGAGCAGCTGGACTCCAACACGAACGCCACGCTGTCCCGGCGCGGGATGGCGCGCTGCGGCCCGTGCATGATGTAGGGGTCGCAGTCGCGCTGCTGCCCGCCTACGTGCTGGCGACCACCGTGGCGCCCCGCGTACCGGCACGCCTGCTGACCCGATTCCGCATGAACCGGGGGCTGTTCGCGTATGCGCTGATGACCTTCGCCGTGATGGCGGTCGTGCTGCTCGCCGCCAGTGCGACCTTCACCGCGCTGCTGCAGCGGGCGCACTCTCCGGCAACGGCCGCCGTCATCGTCTTTGCCCTGTGGGCGACGGCGCCGGTCCTCGCCAACGCCTACGAGGTGTTTCCAGAGCCCTTCGCGCTGTTGGCAACCGCATGGGGCATTCGCGAGTGGACCAGCGATCCGGCCCGATGGACGCGCCGGAGCTGGGTTCTCCTGGCGGCCCTCGGCCTGCTGCCGTGGTTCCACCGCAAGTATCTGCTCTACGCGGTGAGCGTCGCCGCTGTCGTGCTGTGGCAGAAACGACAGACCATGGCTCGTCTGTCTGCGGTCGAGTGGGTCGCGGCCGGCGCGCTGCTGGCGCTGCCCTCCGCGGTGCTGGCGGCCTGGACGTATCACTATTGGGGCAGCGTCGGCGGACCGTTGACGCTCGAGGGTGCGCCATTCTCGCTGGCGAGATTCGCGTATGGCGGACCCGGCCTGCTGATCGATCGCGAGAACGGGCTGTTCTGGTGGGCGCCGGTCTGCATCCTCGCGCCGGCAGCGCTCGCGCTCGATCGATCTCGCCTGCTCTGGCTGGCTCCGATTGCGGCGCTGTTCATTCCGTCCGCGGCCCACGAACAGTGGTGGGCCGGATTCTCGCCGGCGTGCCGCTTCCTGGTGCCGCTCATGCCGATTCTGTCCCTCGTCGGCGCGGACCTGCTGCGGAACCGCGGAGCGCGCGTGGCGATCCTGCTGCTGTTGGTTCCGCAGGCGATCATCGCTGCCTACGGCTGGCAGCATCCACACGACCTCTGGCCGCACGGCGACGGACACAACCGCGTGGTGTCCGCGTTGCTGGGCGGGGGCGCCGATCAGTGGCTCCCCTCGTTCCGCGTGCCGTCTCCGTCGACGTGGACGACCGCGCTCGCCGTGATGGCGGCGATCGTCGTACTCAACGTTGCGGTCAGCGCACGTATTCGCGGCGCGTCCCGTTGAGCGCAGGCCTTTTACGGCCGCTTCTTCACGGCGGTATCGACAGGCGGCGCCGTCTGACCGCGGAACTGATGCCAGAATTGGCGAACGAGATTCGTGTGGGTGTCGAGCTGGTCTTCAGGGAGGTTGGACGGGGTGATCGCCAGGCCGGTGCTCGAGACCGCCCAGCTCTGGACGATCAGGTTGTCTGGCATGTCCTCCCAGGTCGGAAACGCGGCGCCGACCTCGCGCGCCACGGCTCCCGCATCGGCCGCGTAGAGGGCATCGGCGTCGCCGTTGTAGCCCCAGAGGATGACGCCGAACGCGACGCCGCGGGCTCGACACGCTTGTGACAGCGCGCGCATGTCCCGCGTGAAGTCGGCGCCGAACCGTACGAGCGCCCGCGAGTCGACGTCCACGTGCAGGAACGCCGGCGCGGCGGCGCGGGCGATGAGCAGATCGAGCGCCCGCTCGAGGCTCGGTTCACTCAGCAGCGGAAACGCCTCGCTGAACCCGATTCGCATCCCTGGAAATGCTGCCCCGACGGCATGCACGTACGTGGCAATCCGATCGGCGGTGGGTTCGAGCGCCGGCCCTCCGCACACGGTGGCCTGCCCCGATGCGAACGGATCGTCCATCGAGACGTAGCCGACCGTGCCACCCGCCGCTTGCACCGCCTGGATCGACGCGACGGTGACGGCGATCGCCGCGTTCATGCCGCTCGCATCGGGCGTGCAGTAGAAGTCCTTCACCGCGCCGGCCTCGATCGCGATCGCCTTGTGCCACGAGGTCAGCAGCCGGAAGGCGTTGGCGCGTACCAGCGCGTCGTAGGTATTGGGCCCGACGAGCGCGGGCGCCGGCGTTTGCGTGTGCTGCTGATAGAACTTGAAGACCGACACGAGCTGCCGCGCGAGCGGCCACTCGTCGGGACGGGTGAAGAGATCGAGATAGTCGATCGACCCTGGAGATGGTGCGAACCACATCCGATCTGATGCCGCGACAACCGACTGGCCGTGCGGGCCGGCCGAAAGGACGAGCGCGGCGATCGCGGCCGAGAGGAGTACCAGCAGACGATGTCGAATCGCGAATCCCTGATCCTTCATCCTGGATCCTTCATCGGGGATCATCGATCCCTGATCATCGATCCGGGATCCGTGATCAGGATCCCGATCCGGATCACGGGTTGCTAGACGACGGCTTCCGATCGGTACCAGTCGAGGGTCCGCGAGAGGCCCTCCTCGAACGACACGATCGGCGTATAGCCAAGCAGCCTCGACGCCTTGGCGATATCGGCCTGCGAGTCGCGGACGTCGCCGGCCCGGGTCTCGACGTAGGTCGGCTCGGCCGTCGCGCCGGCGAGGTCGCGCATCTTCGAGAACAGTTCGTTGAGCGAGATGCGGCCGCCGGTCGCGACGTTGATGACTTCGCCGCTCGCCCCGGGTGCCTCGCAGGCGCGCAGCACGCCGTCGACGACGTTGGCGACGTAGGTGAAGTCGCGGGTCTGTCCGCCGTCGCCGTGGATGGTCGGCGAACGATTGGCGAGCAGCGCCGTCGCGAACACGGAAATCACACCGGAATAGGGCGACGAGGGATCCTGGCGCGGTCCGAACACGTTGAAGTAGCGGATCGACACCGTCTCAAGCCCATAGAGCGTCGTGAACATCTGCAGGTACTGCTCGCCGATCACCTTCTGCAGCGCGTAGGGGGAGAGCGGGCTGTTCGGCATGCCCTCGTGCTTGGGCAGGGTCGGCGCGTTCCCGTACGCGGAAGACGACCCGGCGAAGACCAGGCGCTTCACGCCGGCGTCGCGCGCCGCCACCAGCACGTTGAGGGTCGCCTCGACGTTGGCACGGTTCGAGGCAATCGGATCCTTGACCGATCGGGGGACAGACGGAATGGCCGCTTGGTGCAGGACGTAGTCCACCCCCTGCACGGCGCGCTGGGCAAACGGCAGATCGGCGAGATCCCCCTGCAGGAATTCCACCGCCGGAAGGTGAGCGAGGTTGCTGCGCTTGCCGGTAATCAGGCTGTCGGCCACCCGCACGGCGTGGCCGCGGCGCAGAAGTTCTTCAGAGAGATGCGAGCCGATGAAGCCGGCTCCGCCGGTCACGAGGTAAGTCGACATGCCGCCTGCCTAAGCAATAAGCATGCAAGCATATCCCATCCGAGGGGCGGCGCCCCCCGGATGCCTCACCTTGACGGCTCAGCAGCTCACCGACCGCTGCATGTCGCTGATCTCCAGCCGCGCGTGACGGGCGTTGGCGCGTTCGTCGAGGCGCCGTACGCCAGCGCGCACGCTCGGTGCGGTCACCCGCGCCCAGTCAGCCAGCCACGACGGCCGCAGGTAGAAGCGGTTGTACGCGGCGCCGAGCAGAAACTTCATCTCCAGGGCGGTGAGGTTTGGGTGCTCGAAGGTCGGCGTGAAGCCGTCGAACTTCTGCCAATCTGTCTCGAAGATGCGCGGCCGCATCTGCTTGAAGAGCGGCGTGCCGGGGTACGGCGTCAGCAGCTTGAACTGCGCGACTGTCGACCCCAGGTCGATCGAATAGTCGATGGTGGCGGCGATCGACTGCCAGTCGTCGTGCAGGAACCCGAGGACGTAGAACGCCGCCGTAGCGACGCCGAGCTCGCGGCACTGGTTGATGATCAGCCGCTGCTGCGCTTCGGGCGTTGGACGGCGGCCGACTTTCTTCAGCGTTTCAGGCGACATCGACTCGACGCCGAAGCTCATCGCGCGCAGGCCGGCGGCATGGAGCGCGTTGAGGAGCGCCGGATCGAGACGGTCGATGCGCGTCTCGCACTCGAAGCGCAGGTCGAAGCCGCGCGAGCGGATCCCTTCGGCCAGCTCCATCGCGCGATCGCGGTTCACGGTGAACAGCGGGTCGCGAAAGATCACGTACGGACGCCGGAACGTCCGGTTCAGCACGTCGAGTTCCTCGAGGATATTGGCCACCGATCGCTCGCGATGGCCTGCGAGGATGCGGTGCGGGCAATAAGTGCAGAACTCGGGGCACCCTCGGCTCGCCAGCAGCGGGATGCCGCCGCCGTTTCCGCGGCCGGCGAACGGCAGCGTGAAGCGGCGCTTCTCGGCGGGGCGCATGTTCCACCGGGGAAACGGCAGCGAGTCGAGATCGTTGATCGGGTCGCTGACGCAATCCCCCGTCAGCGTCTCGCCGCGGGCCAGCCGCTGGACTGCCGACTCGGGCTCTCCCAGGATGACGAAATCGGCGTGATCGCGGAACAGCTCCGGCAATTTCGAGGCGGTGAGGCCAACGAAGCCGGTGCGAATCCCACGCGCCCGCGCCTGATCGGCCCAGGCGGTCTCGTTGCGGTAGTCGACGAGCGAGCTGAGCACGATCGCCACGTCGGGCCGTCCGGTCTCGGGAAACTCGCCGTGCGACCAGATCACCTCGTGCCCGTACTGGGACAACACGCCGGCGAGATAGGCCATTTGTACGCTCGGCACGGCGTGCAGCCGCTCCTTGAGCGTCCCGATGACCGCGGTGACCCGCGTGAACGGTAGCAGCCGCGAACCGTAGCCGCCGACAACGGTGTCTTTCGAGACGATACCGTCGCGCGCCGGCAAATCCACCAACAGAACACGCATCAGTTCCCTCCGGAACGGAATCCCTGTAAGGCGCCGCCCGTACGCACGGCCCAGCCGGCGCGCGAAACGACCCAACACGAACGTGACTGCGAGAGGGCTACGAGAGCGACGGCGGAGCGCGGCCGGGACGGGATGGAACGGAAACGAGGGGAGCGGAAGCGGGGGCGGAAACAGTGAGGAGCGCAACCGGCAGGACAGTCGCCGCAGCCGGCGCGCGCGGCATCGCGGCGTCGTATCGTTCGTCGCCCCACTGCGAGGCCTCGTCGCCGGACCCGTAGCGCAGGTAGCGCGGTCCGCGCTCTGCCACCAGGCGTATGCCGCCCGGCAGCGAGGCCAGGACGAACCTGCCCTGTCCGACGTTACGCCACAACTGCAGCCGGCCGTCGTATGGCAGAGCCAGGATGTCCTGCCGGCCGTCGTAGTCGGCGTCGCTCAGCGCGACGCGGTCGATGGCCGTGGCGGAATGGAGAAACCGGATGTGGAGCCGCGGCCCGCTGCGGTAGGTCACCGCGATGATGCTGCCGCGCCCTTCCCTCTGGACGCTGACGCGCGCGATGTGGCGAACGCGTGACGCGCGCCGGGTCGCCGCGGACGCCGGCAGGACAGCGCTGACGATCAGCAGAACTGTCATGACCGGTAGAACGAGACGCCGTACCATGGGGTGTGACAACTACGTTAACCTGCAGCGACTCAACCGTCAATCACCGTCTTACGGATCGCGTATCTGTCAGGATGCACATACACCTAAAGAATTAAATAGAGTCGCAGAGCGCCGTAAGCCGAATTCTGTTCTCCACCTCGCGGCGGAGCGACGATCATTCCTCTAGCCGCGTCATTGCTGACGCGATCGAGCAGCCTACCCGGAGACACGTCGATCGGGCCGATCGATCGGCCGCCACGCTTGCGCGCGGGGCCGTGGTCCCCCTATTTGGCCTTGCTCCGTGCGGGGTTTTGCCTGCCACCGATGTTGCCACCGGCGCGGTGCGCTCTTACCGCACCTTTTCACCCTTACCCTTCACTCGGCCTTGCGGCCTCGCTCAGGGCGGTATGTTTTCTGTGCCACTAGTCCTTCGGGTCGCCCCGACCGGCCGTTAACCGGCGCACTGCCCTGCGGAGTTCGGACTTTCCTCTCGCCGCCGCGCCCACGCGGGCGCGACAACGGGCGATCGTCTGGCACTCTGCGACAACCTCGTATTGTCGCACGACTCAGCCGTCTGATTCCTGGCTGATGGCGTACTGCTCGAGCTTCTTGTAGAGATTCGATCGCGGAGTGCCGATCACCTCGGCCGTCTTGGAGATGTTCCAGGCGTTCTCGCGCAGCTTCTCGACCAGGAACCTGCGTTCGGCCGATTCCTTGAACTCGCGCAACGTGTTCGGCGAGACGCCGCCGGCAGCACCGGCCGGTTCCGGTGCCGGAGCCTTGACCTCGGCGCGGACCACGTCGCGCAGGTCGTCGACGTCGATCGAATCGCCGGGCGTCATGATCAGCAGCCGCTCGACCGTGTTGCGCAATTCGCGGACGTTGCCCTTCCAGCGCGCCTTCTGCATGAACTCGAGGGCGGCGGCGGTGAACCGCTGCGCGCGCCGGTTGTTCTCGCGTCCGAAGAGATCGGCGAAGTGGCGGACGAGCGCCGGGATATCGTCGCGGCGGTCGCGCAGCGGCGGCACCCGGATCGGGATGACACTCAGGCGGAAGTAGAGATCCTCGCGGAAGGTGCCGCGCTCGATCTCGACTTCGAGATCCTTGTTGGTCGCGGCGATCACGCGCACGTCGACCTTGATCGTGCGCGCCGAGCCGAGCCGCTCGACCTCCCCTTCCTGCAGCACGCGCAGCACCTTGGCTTGGGTCTTGGCGCTCATGTCGCCGACTTCGTCGAGGAAGATGGTGCCGCGGTCGGCCTGCTCGAACTTGCCGATCTGCTTCTCGGTGGCGCCGGTGAACGAGCCTTTCTCGTGTCCGAAGAGCTCCGACTCGATCAGCTCCTCGGGAATGGCGGCGCAGTTCACCTGGACGAAGCGCTCGCGGCTCCGCAGGCTGTTGCGGTGAATCGAGCGGGCGACGAGCTCTTTGCCGGCGCCGCTCTCGCCGAGCAGCAGCACGGTCGCGTTGGTCGGCGCGGCGCGCTTGATCGCGTCCCAGATCGAGCGGAGCGCCGGGCTCTCGCCCACCATCTGGTGGCGCGCCTCGACGGCCCGCTTGAGCGAGCGGTTCTCGTTCTGCAGCCGGGTCGAGTCGATCGCGTTGCGGATGGTGACCAGCACCCGCTCGCTGGCCAGCGGCTTCTCGATGAAATCGAACGCCCCGAGCTTGGTCGCCTCGACGGCGGTGCTGACGGTGCCGTGTCCCGAGATGATCACGACCGGCAGCGCCTCGTTGATCTCGCGGATCTTCTGCAACGCCTCCAGGCCGTCGAGCCCTGGCATGCGGATGTCCATGAACACCAGGTCGGGCGGCTCCCGCTCGATCAGCGCCAGCCCTTCGGGGCCGCTCGCCGCCTCCTGCACGTCGTACCCCTCGTACTCGAGGATCATCCGCACGGATCGCCGAATCTCGGCCTCGTCGTCGATGACCAGGATTCTCGCCTTCATGATCTGCTCCCGCTCATCGCGCATCCACCGTCGCCATCACGATCGCCCGCTGCTTCACGGCTGGATCGTAGCCGTAAAACGCCAGCGCGTCACCGGTGCGCGCCGCGTTCATCACCCGCTGGAACTCGGCCGGCGATCGAACGGGCTGCCGGTTGATCTCGACAATCACGAAGCCGCGCCGCATCGCTGGCACGAATGAAGCCGCCGCGGGATCGATGCGCACCACCACGACCCCCGCGAGCCACGACGGCAGCTCCATCCGCCGCGCCGCCGCCGCGTCGATGTCGCGCACCGTCAGTCCGAGCAGCGGGTCGGACGGCGCCGCCGGTGCGCGGGTCGGCAACGCGCCCCCGGCCAGGCTGTCCTCCGTGCCGGGGCGTTCGGTGAGCTTCACCGGCACGAGCTCACGATGGCCGTCGCGCAGCACCTCGAGACGCGCCACCGTGCCGGGCTGGCGGCCGGAGACGTCGCGGATCAGCTCCTCGTTGGTCCAGATCTCGCGGCCGTCGACCGTCAGGATCACGTCGTAGGGCTTCAGCCCGGCGCGCTCCCCAGGCGAGTCGGCGCGGACGTCCTCGACCAGCGCGCCGCGCGATACCCCGAGCCTCAGCGAGCGCTGCAGATCGGCGTTGACGTCGACCAGCGTCACGCCGATGTAGCCGCGCGACACCGTGCCGTGCGCCTTGAGCTGAGGCAGGATCGCGACGGCCTGGTTGATCGGCACGGCGAAGCCGATGTTGTTCGCCCGCGAACTGATCGCGGCGTTGATGCCGATCACCTCGCCGCGCGCGTTGATCAGCGGGCCGCCGCTGTTGCCCAGGTTGATGGCGGCGTCGGTCTGAATGTAGTCGTCGAGGCTGGCGTCGAACAGCTTGCGGCCGATGAAACTGACGACGCCGACGGTCACGGAATGGACGTAGCCGAGCGGATTGCCGATCGCGCAGACCCATTCGCCGACGCGCAGCTCGTCGGAATTGCCCAGCGGCGCTTCGGGCAGCGGGCCCGCACCGCCGACCCGCACGAGCGCCACGTCGATCGCCGGGTCGGTGCCGACGATCTCGCCGCGCAGCAGACGGCCGTCGGCGAGGGTCACGGCGATCCGGTCCGCGTCCTCGATGACGTGGTAGTTGGTCAGGATGAAGCCCGTCCGATCGATGACGAAGCCGCTGCCCGATCCCTGGCGCGGCACGTCGAAGTCGCGGGCGCCCTCCTGGTCGTCGCCGTGCGGCCGGCGATCGCGGCCGGCGCGCGATGCCGCGTCGATGTTCACCACCGACGCATTGAGCCGCTCGGCGACGTCGGCGAAGTTCGGCGCGCCGACACCGGCCGGCGCCGGCGCGTGTCGGCCGACCGGGCGGATCGTGGCACGCGCCTGCGGCGCGGCGACCGTCGGCGTGCCAGGCGACCCGCCCGTCACGATGGCGCCGAGCAGGAACGACACGACGGCGACGAGCGAGACGACGATCAGCGTGTAGCGGCGCATCAGGGAAGGCGACTGGTCACGGCTCCCAGTCGGCAGGGAGCGATTACCAGTTGCCAGTGTCTATCTTCTCGCGAAATGCGGTCTCGTCGAGCACCTGAATGCCAAGGTCCGTCGCCTTCTGCAGCTTGCTGCCGGCGTCTGCGCCCGCGACCACGTAAGCGGTCTTGCGGCTGACCGAACCGACTACCTTACCGCCGAGCTCCTGAATCATCCGGGTGGCCTCTTCGCGGGTCAACGTCGGCAGCGTCCCGGTCAGCACCAAGGTCTTGCCGTCAAGCGCCCCGGCGGCGGCCGCAGCCGGCGGCGGCTGCTGGCTTTCCATGTTGACCCCGGCGGCGGCCAGCTTCTCGACCAGGCCGCGGTTGTGCGGCTCCTCCGCGAACGCCCGAACCGACGCCGCCAGCACCGGACCGATCTCCGGGACGGCCTGCAGCGACGCGATCGGCGCGTCGAGCAGCGCCGGCATCGTGCGGAGGTGGCGGGCGAGCGTCGCCGCCGCCTTCTCGCCGACGTGGCGGATGCCCAGCGCGTAGACGAGCCGCGACAGATCGTTGTGCCGGCTGCGTTCGATCTGTTCGCAGACGTTGCGTCCGACCTTGCCCAGCTTTCGCGGCACCGCACGTTCGGAGCGCGGTTCGCGGGGAGCCACGACCAGCCCTTCGAGCTGCGCGGCGGTCAGGTGGTAGAGGTCGCCGAAGTCGCGCACCAGTCCCTGCTCGATCAGTTGATCGACCAGCGATTCGCCGAGCCCCTCGATGTTCATCGCGCCGCGCGACGCGAAGTGCTCGAGGCTCCGGCGCAGGCGGGCCGGACACGACGTGTTCTCGCAGCGCCAGACCACTTCCTCTTCGTCTCGCGACAGCGCGCTGCCGCACGCCGCGCAGTCCATCGGCATGACCCACGGCACGGAGTCGGCCGGACGCAGCCCGACGATCGGCGCCACCACGCGCGGGATGACGTCGCCGGCCTTCTCGATCACGACCGTATCCCCTTCGCGCAGGTCCTTCCGAGCGATGTCCTCGGCGTTGTGCAGCGTCGCCATCGAGATCGTCGAGCCGGCCACGAACACCGGATCGAGCACGGCGTAGGGCGTGTTGGCGCCGGTGCGCCCGACGTTGACGTCGATGCGCAGCAGCTTCGTCTGCGCCTGCTGGGCGGGAAACTTGTAGGCCGTCGCCCATCGCGGGAACTTCGCCGTGGCTCCCAGCTTCTCGCGCAGCTCCAGGTCGTCGACCTTGACGACGACCCCGTCGGTGTCGAAGTGGAGGCCCCGGCGCTTGTCCCCCCACTCGTTGACGAACGCCACGACCGCGTCGATGTTCTCGCATCGACGCCAATGCGGCTCAACCGGAAGACCCAGACGCTGCAGTGCCCGCAAGACCGCCGCATGCGACGACACGACCGGCGCCCCCTGATCCCCTTCCGCCGGCAGGAGCAGCGAGTCCCCTGGCCCCACCACCGTCTGGTAAGTAAACGCCGACAGCCGCCGCCTGGCCACCAGCGACGGCTCGAGATTGCGCATCGTCCCGGCCGCCGCGTTCCGGGGATTCTGAAAGAGCGGCTCGCCGAGCGCTTCCCGCTCGTGGTTCATTCGCTCGAACGAGACGCGCGGCAGGTACACTTCACCGCGCACTTCAAGGCGGCCCGGCATTCTCCGGGCGAGCGCCAGCGGAATCGCGCGGATCGTCCTGACATTGGGCGTGACGTCTTCGCCGAGCGTGCCGTCGCCGCGCGTCGCGCCACGGACCAGCACGCCGTCCTGATAGGTCAAGGCGATGCTGAGCCCGTCGATCTTCAACTCGGCCACGTAGGCGATCTGACCCGCGGCGGGACCGGCGCCCTTGCGCACCCGTTCGTCGAAGGCGCGCAGCTCCTCCTCGCTGTAGGCGTTGTCGAGACTGAGCAACGGCGTGAGATGTCGCACGGTCGAGAAGCCCTCGGTCGGCCGGCCGGCGACCCGCTGGGTGGGAGAATCGGACGTCACCAGATCCGGGTTCTCCGCCTCCAGCCGCTCGAGCTCGTGCAGCAGGCGATCGAACTCCTCGTCGGAGATCTCCGGCCTGTCGTGGACGTAGTAGAGCTCTTCGTGGCGTCGGATCTGCTGGCGGAGGCTGTCGAGACGCTGAGCGGGATCCATGCGGTCGAGCGTCCAGTGTACCTATAATTGACCCTCACCATGCAGCCGTCCGCCACCGTGGTCGCTCAAGGCCACCTGATCGACTCGCAGCTCCTGAGCGGCATCTTCGACGCGATCATCCACCGCGGAGGCGCCTTCGAGGTCCTCGCGTTCACGATCGGCCGCACCAACGACGAATACTCCCGGCTGACGCTGAAGGTGTCGGCCCCCGACGCCGGCGCTCTGAGCGCGCTCGTCGAGGCGCTGATTCCGCTCGGCTGCCATGCGGCCAGCGAACAGGACGCCGTCATCCGCGACGGCGACCGCGACGGCGCCGCCCCCGAGGACTTCTACTCGACCACGAACCAGCGGACCCAGGTCCGGGTCGGCGGGCTGTGGCTCGACGTCCGCAAACAGCGCATGGACGCCGCCGTCGTACTCACGGCCGACGGCGCCGAGTGCCGCAAGCTGCGTGATCTGCGCACCGGCGACCGCGTGGTCTGCGGGCTCGACGGCATCCGCGTCACGCCGGAATTCCGCGATCGCGATCGCGCCGATTTCACGTTCATGTCCAACGACGTGTCGTCGGAGCGGCGGGTCGAGGTGAGCGTGATGCGCATCGCGCGAATGATGCGCGACGTGAAGGCGGCCGGCCGGCGCATCGCGTTCGTCGCCGGACCCGTGGTCGTCCACACCGGCGGGGCCGCCTACTTCGCCCGGCTGATTCGCGCGGGCTTCGCCGACCTGCTCCTCGCCGGCAATGCGCTGGCGGTCCACGATGCCGAACAGGCGCTCTTCAACACCTCGCTGGGGGTCGACCTCGATGCCGGGGCGCCGGTCAGCGGCGGCCACCGCCACCACATGCGCGCGATCAACGCGGTCAACCGAGCCGGCGGCATCCGGGCCGCGGTCGATGCCGGAATCCTGACCAGCGGCATCATGGTCGAGTGCCACCGCGCGGGCGTCGAGGTCATCCTCGCAGGCAGCATCCGCGACGACGGGCCGCTGGCCGACACGATCACCGACATGACCGAGGCGCAGAATCGCTATACCGCCGCGCTGCAGGACGTCGGCATCGTCATCGTCCTGTCGACGATGCTGCACGGGATCGGGGTCGGGAACATGCTGCCGGCGTGGGTGCCGGTCGTGTGCGTCGACATCAACCCGGCGGTGGTCACCAAGCTGGCCGATCGGGGGTCGTCTCAAACGATGGGGCTGGTGACCGACGTCGGACTGTTCCTGCACCAGCTCGCGGCGCAGTTGGCGCCCGGCGAGGCGCCGGGACATGCCACGTAGCGAGAGGCGCGGGGGCCGGGACTACCGGTCCCTGGAGAGGACGTAGTCGGCGAGCGCCGTGAGGGCGTCGCGTTCGCGGCTCGGCGGGAAGATCTCGAGCGACGCCTTGGCCCTGCCGGCGTATTCGGTCGCCTTCGCGTAGGCGAGATCGGGCGTCCGGTGCTCGCGCAGCAGCGCGATGATCTGCCGCCACTGCTCCTTCGACACGGCGCGCTCGGAGACGACGCTGCGAATCAGGCGGCCGGCTTCCTCGCCGCCCCGTTCCCGCAGGTAGATGATCGGAAGCGTCACCTTGCCTTCGCGAAGATCGCCGCCGACCGGCTTGCCGAGGGCGGATTCCTCGGCGGTGTAGTCGAGCAGATCGTCGACGACCTGAAAGGCGACCCCGAGGTTGAAGCCGAACTCGCGGAGGGCGTGCTGCCG
Organism: Vicinamibacterales bacterium; assembly: GCA_036496585.1. Taxonomy (NCBI): domain Bacteria; kingdom Pseudomonadati; phylum Acidobacteriota; class Vicinamibacteria; order Vicinamibacterales; species Vicinamibacterales bacterium. The sequence goes on along the minus strand of DASXLB010000022.1, from coordinate 142,451 downwards.
CTCCTTCGAGACGCCGCCCAGCAGGCCGCCGATTTCGGCGCAGCCGCCGAACAGGTAGGCCGTCTTGCGGCGGATGATCTCGAAATGCTCGTCCTCGGTGATGTCGACGTCGCCGGTCTTGGTGAGCTGGTAGAGCTCCCCTTCGATCATGCGGAGCGTCACGTCGCAGAGCAGCCGCACGATGTCGAGCGAGTCCTGCGTCAGCGCCATCGCCATCGACTTGATATAGAGGTAGTCGCCGAGCAGGACGGTGATGTCGTTGCCCCACCGCGAATGGACGGCCAGGCGGCCGCGCCGGACGTCGGCGCCGTCGATGATGTCGTCGTGGACGAGCGTGGCGGTGTGGATGAATTCGACGACCGAGGCGTTGAGGACGGCCTTGTCGCCGGTATAGCCGCTCAGGCGCGCCGCCATCAGCAGAACGGCCGGGCGCACGCGCTTGCCGCCGCTTTTCTGGATGTACTTCCCCATTTCGGGGATGAGCGCGACGCGCGACTGGATACGGCGCTCGAACTCCTGCTCGACGCGATCCAGATCGTCGCGGATCGGCTCGAAGATCTGCGCCAGATCCGCCGTCACGGGAAGGTTTTGCGCGAGTTCGCTCAAAGGGGTGTCGCCGGTTGCTGCTTCACAATATCAGACTCAGCACGGCCCGAAAAGGGCGTCGAAATTGAGGCTGGTCCGTTCGGCGACGTCCCCGGCCGAGGCGCCGCGCACGGCCGCCACCGCCGCCACCACGTGGGCCACGTGCGCCGGCTCGTTGCGCGTGCCGCGCCGCGGCACCGGCGCCAGGTAGGGACTGTCGGTTTCGACGAGCAGCCGGTTGTCCGGAACGAGCCGAGCCGCCTCGCGGATGCTCTCGGCTTTGGGGAACGTCACGATCCCCGAGAACGACACGTAGAAGCCGCAGTCGAGGGCGCGCCGCGCCATCGCGGCATCGCCCGTGAAGCAGTGGAACACCCCCCGGCCGACGCCGGCCTGCGCCAGCAGGTCGAAGGTGTCGTCGGTCGCCTCGCGGGTGTGGATGATCACCGGGTGCGCGAGCTCGGTGGCCAGCGCGAGCTGGGCCGCGAAGACGGCGCGCTGGACGTCGCGCTGCGCGAAATCGTAGTGATAGTCGAGGCCGATCTCGCCGACGCCGCACGAGGCGAACGCCCCGCCGTGCGCCGCGGCGACCGCGGCGGCCGCCTCCGGCCGCCCCGCGAACGCGCCGGCATTGTGCGGGTGCACCCCGCTCGCGAACCGGACCGCGCTCCACGACTCGCGGACGCGGCGGGCCCGCGCCGCTTCAGCCTCGTCGCCGGCCGACAGGATCACCAGCGCCGCGGTCAGGCCCGCATCCGTCGCGCGCGCCACCACGGCGTCGAGATCGCGCTCGAACGCCTCGTCGGCGAGGTGACAATGACTGTCGATCATTTGATCCGGGGGCTTCGCCCCGCGGACCCCCTACACGCTCGCTGGCGCGCCGCTTCGCCGGCGCGCGCCGTTGGCGTGGCTCGCCTCGCGACGCTCGCTCGCCTCACCATTCGCTCCGGGGCCTCACGCTCGGTCCATTCCGTCTACCGGATGCGCGAACCGGGCGGCACGTCACTTTCGAACGCGACGAGCGTCGGCTTCCCCCCTTCGGGACTGGCGGCGAGGATCATGCCGTTCGATTCGATCCCCATCAGCTTGGCCGGCTTGAGGTTGAACACGACGCCGACCGTCCGGCCGACGAGCTGCTCCGGCTCGTAGGCCTCGGCAATGCCGGCGACGAGCGTTCGCTGTTCGGTGCCCACGTCGATCGACAGCTTCATCAGCTTGCGCGAGTTGGGTACCTTTTCCGCCGTGAGCACCTTCGCCACACGCAGGTCGATCTTCATGAAGTCGTCGATGGTGATGCGGTTGTCGGCCGGTGGCGCCGCGGGTGCTGATGCGGGCGCGGCCGGGCCTGGATTCTGCTGTTCTGACACGTGGTTGCTCCTCATCGCGCGCCCGGCCGGCGTGCCTGCCGCGGCTGCGGCGGGCGCCACGTCCGGCGTTCCGGGTCCTTGTTTGTCGCCAGTCGATCCCTGCTTGTCGGTGCTCGTGCGCGCGCCGGTTGCGGCCGGGATGTCGGCCCGCGGCCACAGTGCCGCCCCCTTGAGCATGATCCGCTCGCCGCTGTTACGCCAGGCCGCGTCTTCGAGACGGAGGTCGGCGGCAGGCGTCCCTTCGCCGACGCGGCGCAGGATCTCGGCCGCCGAACGCGGGATGATCGGCAGCAGCAGCACGCCGGCGACGCGCACCGCCTCGGCGACGTCGAAGAGCACCTGGCTGAGCCGCGCCGCGTTCGCCTCGTCCTTCGCCAGCTTCCAGGGTTCCGTCTCGGCGATGTACTCGTTGGCCGCGTCGACGAGCCGGAACGCTGCCGCCGCGCCCTGCTCGAGCGCGAAGGCATCCATGCCGCGGCGATACGTGGCCAGGGCGCCCGCGGCCGCGTCCGCCAGACGTCCGGGCTCGCCGGACGGCGCGAGGCGACCGCCGCGATACTTCTCCGCCATCGTCGCCGTCCGGCTGACCAGGTTCCCCAGGTTATTGGCCAGGTCGACGTTGTAGCGCTCGTGAAACCGCGACCACGAAAAATCGCCGTCGCCGCCGTAGGTCACTTCCTTCACCAGGTACAGACGCAGGGGATCAACGCCGTGGCTGGCGGCGGCCTCGTTCGGATCGATGACGTTGCCGAGCGACTTGCTCATGCGCTGGCCTTCCACCGTCATGAACCCGTGACCGAACACCTGCGACGGGAGTTCGAGCCCCGCCGCCATCAGCATCGCCGGCCAGATCACCGTGTGAAAGCGGGTGATGTCCTTGCCGATGACGTGCAGGTCGGCCGGCCACCACCGCGCAGCCTTCGCGGCGTCGGTGCCGAAGCCCGCCGCCGCGGCGTAGTTGATGAGCGCGTCGAACCAGACGTAGACGACGCTCTGCGGATCGTCCGGGACGGGAATGCCCCAGGACTGCCCGGCGCGGCTGATCGAGATGTCCTCGAGGCCGCCCTCGACGAGCCGCAGGATTTCATTGCGCCGTACGTCGGGCTCGATGAACTCCGGGTGCGCGGCGTAGTGGCGCAGCAGCGGCTGCTGATACTTGGAGAGACGGAAAAAATGGTTCTTCTCCCTGATCCACTCGACAGTCGAATGGAGCGGGCACTTGCCGTCGACGAGATCCTTGTCCTGCTTGAACGCTTCGCAGCCGACGCAGTACCAGCCCTCGTAGTAGCCTTCGTAGACGTCGCCCGCGGCGGCAATCCGGCGCACGAACTCCTGCACCGCCGCGGCGTGCCGCGGCTGGGTGGTTCGTATGAAGTCGTCGTAGGAAATGTCGAGCAGATCCCAGGCGGCCCGGAATTCCCGCTCCATCTGATCGCAGTACGCGACCGGATCCATCCCCTGTTCTCTGGCGCGGCGAAAGACATTCTGCGAATGCTCATCGTTGCCCATCACGAACAACGTCTCGAAACCCGCGAGACGCTTGTAACGGGCGATGACGTCGGCGGTGATCTTCTCGTAGGCCGTGCCCAGGTGCGGCGAGCTGTTGACGTAGTCGATCGCCGTCGTCAGATAGAACCGGGGCATCCGAACAAGTTTATGTGGAAATTTGGAAATGTGGAAATGTGGAGAGGCTCACATCTCCACATCAACGGCCGCGCGCGTGCCAGGCGGCCGCCTGCACTTCCTTGATCGGCACGCTCTGCTCGGCCGCCAATCGTTCGCAGTCGTCGAACTCGGGAGCGGCGTTCAGCTCGCGTCCGTCGCGTCGCGCCACCTTGAAGCGGACGCTGCCGTACGGCGTCTGCACGGTTTCGACCGTCCGTTCCAGGCAGCAGCGTTCCATCTCCTGATAGCGCACGCCGATCGTCGTGGACTCACGAAACAGCACGTCGGTCAGTGCCCCGCGCGACGCAGGTCTGGCCAAGACGGTCACGAGCGTGCCGGGACGGCCTTTCTTCATCTGCACCGGCGTATAGAACACGTCGAGTGCGCCATGCGCAAGCAGGCGCTGCATCAGCGGTCCGAAGAGTTGCGGATTCATGTCGTCGATCTCGCAGGCGATCGTGAGAATCGTCTCGGTGTCGGACGGTCGCGGGGCGACGCCCGACGTGCGCGTCTGTGGCGTTCGCGTGCCGCTCACCATCCTGAGCACGTTGGGCGTGTCTGTCGGATCGCGATCGCCGGCACCATAGGCGATCTTCGACATCGTCATCGCCGGCAGCGGACCATAGGCCTTCGCATAGGTGGTCACCAGCAGCGCGCCGGTCGGCGTCACCAACTCCGACGTGCCATTGCCGTAGACCGGCACGCCTTCGAGCAGCCGGGCGGTGGCGGGCGCCGGCACGGGAAACACGCCGTGCGCGCACCGCACCCTCCCGCCGCCCACGTTCAGCGGGGACGCCTCGATGTCGTCGAAGCCGAGATACTCGAACCCGAAGACGGCCCCCGCGATGTCGATGATCGAATCGAGGGCGCCCACCTCGTGCAGATGCACCTTCTCGATCGGCGTCCCATGGATCGCCGCTTCGGCCGCGGCGAGGCGCTCGAACATGTGGATCGCCCGATCCTGCCCGGCTGCTGACAGTGACGAGCGCTGGATCGCTTTGACGATGCCCTTGAGGTGGTAGTGCGCGTGCGTGCCAGACGCCGTCTTCTCGCGGGTATCGGTGAGGCGGAACTTCCTGGCCGTCACTCCCGCGCGTGTGACGACGTCGGCGCCGACGTCGCCGAATTCGAGCGCCAGGCTGCCGAGTGCGGCGCGCAGCGCGTCGAGCGGAAGACCAAGATCGAGAAGCGCCCCGAGCACCATGTCGCCGGACGCGCCTGAAAAACAATCAAGGTACAGCATCGGTCAGTGCCGTCGCCGGGTGGCTCTGCCATGCTGCGGAATCGCTTGCACGGCTTTCGCGGCAAGATCGAGCTTTTCGCGTACTGTCACCAGCGTCGCTTCCGCGTCCGTTGTATTCCCACCATCGAGCCGTCTGCGCGCTTCTTGCAAGGTCCCTTTCGCCGCGTCGAGCGCCTCCCGGGCAGTGCGCAGTTGCTGCGCCGGGACGCGAGCCGACTCGGCGGCATGCAGATCCGCTTCGAGAATCGATCCGCGTTGCGCGGCGGTCGCGTACTCGGCCTCCGCCGAGGCCTTCTGCCGCGTCCTGGCTGCGGCGACGAGCGCCGTGGCTTCGGCTGCCCGCTGACGGGCGTCGATCGCGTAGCTGAGCGCCTGACGGTAGTCGCGCTGATCGACCGACGCGCGGGCTTTCTGCAGCGTTTCTGTCGCGCCCGCGTACTCCGCAGCCGCGCCAGTGTCGGCGCCGGCGGCGCGGGCGGCGTCGATCGCCGACTGCGCCTGATCGATTTCTTTCTGGGGGGGTTCGGAGCAGGCCGCGGCCGCCAGCAGCAACAGTCCGATCAACGCACGGCGCACAGGGAAAACCGTATCACGAAGGGCACGAAGGACGGCGAAGGACACGCAGGAACGAAGGAACCGAAGGAACATGAAGACGGTTGCGACTCACGACCGGCCGCGCGAGAAGCTCGCGCGCGCCGGGTCGGCGGCTCTTGGCGACAACGAGCTGCTCGCGATCGTGCTCGGGCACGGCGTGCCGAACGCGGGCGCGCTCGAGCTGGCCAACGCGGTGCTGCACGCGGTCGGCGGCCTGCACGCGCTGGCGCGCTGCTCGTCGGACGAGTTGCGGCGCGTGCCGGGCATCGGGGTGGCGCGCGCCGCGCAGTTGATCGCGGCCGTCGAGGCGGGCCGGCGCACGCTGCTGCGGGGCCGTCGCGAGCGTCTGCTGATCGCCTCCGCGACCGACGCGGCGCGGGTGCTGGTGCCGCAGTTCGGGGTGAAGCCGGTCGAGCACTTCGGCGTGCTGCTGCTCGACACGCGCCACCAGATGCTGCGCACCACGCTCGTATCTGTCGGTACGCTCGACGCCAGCATCGTTCACCCGCGCGAGGTGTTCCGCGAGGCAGCGGTCGCCGGCGCGGCGGCGATCATCCTCTTCCACAACCACCCCTCGGGCGATCCACGTCCGAGCAGCGACGACGTGGCGCTGACACTACGGTTGATGAAGGCCGGCGAGATCATGGGGATTGCGGTGATCGACCATCTCATCCTGGTCGACCGCGGGTTCCGCAGCCTGCGTGAATCGCGCGACATTCTGCCGCCCGAAGGCACCGCGCGCCAGGTGTGACGTACGCCTCAGTCCGACGTCAACCGCCGCGCTTCGAATACCAGCTCGGCCCATCCGGTCAGATAGAGACCGGCCTCCGTCCATTCCACGCGCTGCGTCCCGCCCGGCGACGTCACCCGCAGATCGCGCGAGGCGCCGCCGTACGCCATGGCCGCCACCGCCGACGCACAGGCGCCGGTACCCGACGCCTGGGTCGGTCCGACGCCACGCTCCCAGATCAGCATGCGAACCTGGTCGGGCGCCTCGACCTCGGCGAGTTCCACGTTGCTGCCGTGCGGGAAGATCGGATGGACGGCGAGCTGCGCCGCGATCGTGTGCAGGCGCTCGTGCGTCACCGCGCCGAGGACGACGCACTGCGGATTACCGACTCGCAGCGTGATCGCGTCAACCGGCGTACCGCCGACATCGATCGTCCGCCGCTGGAGATCCTCGGGCGGCCCCATCGCAGCACGAAACAGATAGCGCGGTCCCTCGACGGCGAGCAGCTCCAGCGCCTTGACGCCGGCGTCGGTCTCGATGTCGATCCGACCTCCTGCCGGGAGTCCGTTCTCACGCGCCAGCCACGCCGCCAGGCAGCGGAGACCATTGCCCGACACCTCGGAATAGCTGCCATCCGCGTTGAGCAGATCCATACGGCCGGACGTCGTGAAGACGATGAGCCCGTCGGCGCCGCAGCCGCGATGGCGATCGCACAATGCGCGCGCCAGCGATGCGCGATCCGCACCGGCTGGAATCTGATCGGCGGCCGCCAGCAGGAAGTCGTTGCCGTAGGCGTGTCCCTTGACCAGCCTCACAGGCCCTCCCACGTCGCGCGGCGCCGGATGGGGCGCATCGGCGTCATCTCTATCCCCGGCGCTCTTTGGTGCAGAACGCCAGCAGGTGCCAGCCGAAGCGGCGCACCCACGCGCGCGGCAGAGCGTTGAAAGTGCCGACGAAGCAGGTGTTGAAGGCCAACCCCTTCCAGCCGCCGTGCAGGCGCGATTTCACCGGAAACCGCTCCGCCACCAGGCGCACGTCGCGGAATCCGCCGAGGAGCGCCCGGAATTCCTTCGCGCTGTAGCGCTCGAGCACTGGCGCGTCCTCGTGTTCGAGCGGCACCTTCATCACCTTCGACAGCGCGTTGAGCCACGAGATGCGGTTGTAGACCTGGAAGATCGCAGTTCCGCCAGGCCGCAGCACGCGGCGGCATTCCTCGACCAGCGCCGTGTCGTCGGCGGTGTACTGGACGACGCCGTGCGCGAATACCAGGTCAAAGGTGTCGTCCTCGAAGGGCAGCCGTTCGCCGTCGGCTTCCCGCAGGTCTGCCTCCAGCCCCTGCTGCGCGAAGTTCTGCCTGGCGAGCGCGATGGCTGACGACGAGACATCGACGCCGGCGCCGAGCGCGCCCCCTTTGACGAATCGCGCCAGATCGGTGCCGGCGCCACAGCCGACGTCGAGCACCCGCTTGCCGCGATAGGCGTCGAAGTCGATCAGCCTCGGCAGGTGATGCAGCTTCTCGAAGTGATACTGATCCAGATCCTGAAAGAACTCGCGGGTGCCCGGCTGGTGAGCACTGACGTCGAGATCGTGGATGTGGGCGTTCCAGTAGTCCCGGACCTGTGTGATCGTGGCCATGCGTCGAGTCGCGAGACGCTACTATATATTCACCCTGTGGAGCGCCGAGACTTTCACGCCCTCGCCAACGCTCAGTACGACATCCTCGTGGTCGGCGGCGGCATCCACGGCCTCGCGACGGCGCTCGCGGCGGCGCGGCGGGGCGTCTCGGTCGCGCTGATCGACAAGGCGGACTTCGCCGCCTCGACCTCGTTCAACCATCAGCGGACCGCGCACGGCGGACTGCGGTCGCTGCAGACCGGACGGCTGCGGCACGCGCGCGAAGCGATCCTGGAACGGCGGGCGCTCGCCGGCATGGCGCCGCGCCTGCTGCGCCCGCTCCCCTTTCTCGTCGGTACCTATCGCTCGCTGGTCAGGAGTCGACTGGCGCTGCACGCCGCGTTCCGGATCGACGCCTGGCTCGGACGCGACCGCAACGTCGGCGTCGAACCGGAGCTGCACCTGCCGCCCGCCAGACTCGTCTCGCGCGCCGCGACCCTGAAGCTCTTCCCCGGCATCCGGCAGGAGGGTCTCACCGGCGGCGCCAACTGGTACGACTATCAGATGGTGCTCGCCAACCGTCTCAGCCTCGCGTTTGCCGAGGGCGCGGCCGCGCACGGCGCGCGGCTGGTCAACTACGCCGCGGCCATCGCCGCAGTCAAGGACCATGGCAAGGTCGCCGGCATGCGGGTGCGCGACGCGCTGAGCGGCGAGGAGCTCGAGGTGCGTGCCAAGCTGACGATCAATGCCGCCGGTGCCCACGCCGGCGAGATCATGCGGCTGTTCGGCGTCGCCCGAGAGCTGCCGCTCCTCAAGGCCATGAACCTGGTGACGTCGAAGCCCGCGAGCGACATGGCGCTGGCGGCTCGCGGACCGTCGGGCGCGATGCTGACCCTGACGCCGTGGCACGGCCGCGCGATGGTCGGCACTTTTCAGTCGGCGCGCGTCCAGCAGCCGTCCGACCTCGCTGTGGGGCCGGAGGAAATCGATGCCATGGTGGCGGCGGCGAACGCGGCATTCCCCGCGTTGCGCCTGACCCGCGACGAAGTGACGCTCGTCCACCGCGGCATCGTGCCGGCGCAGCAGCGGCGGGACGGCTCGGCCGCGCTGCTCGCGTCGCCGCAGATCATCGATCACGACGCGGAGGGTTCCGGCGGAGCGCTGACGGTTGTCGGGGTCAAGTACACGACCGCGCGCGCGACCGGCGCGAAGGCCGCCGACGCGGCAATCCGGCGCCTGGGCCAGCCGTCGCTCCGACCCGCGCGCGAGCCGATCGCCGTGCTGCCAGGGGCAGGCATCGCCGACCACGAGGCCTTGGTGATCGAGACCGCCCGCGCCGCCGGCCTCGAGCTGTCGCCGGCGATCGTCAGCCACCTCACCAGCGTCTACGGCGACCGCTCGGCGCCGATCGTACGGCTGATGGCCGAGCGGACCGACTGGCGCATGCCGCTCGTGCCCGGCCGGCCGTCGGTCGGCGCGGAAGTCGTCCATGCGATCCGCCACGAGATGGCGATCACGCTCGCCGACATCGTGATCCGGCGGATGGAGCTCGGCGCGATGCACCATCCAGGCCCTGAACTCGCCGCCGCGGCCGCGCGCATCGCCGCCGACGAACTGGCGTGGCCGGCGGATCGCCGGGCTCGTGAGATTGCCTCGATCGACGCGTTCTACCGCGGCGCAGGCTCTCCCCCGTCCACCGCGCCACCTCGGCCGCTCTGACATCCGGCCGCACGTCGTCTCCCGGGACTCCACGATGGCGACGGCGGAGATTCTCCGGCATGTCGGAGCGCGTGCCGAAAACCGCATAGACTGCTTGCGGATCTCCCGACGAGACTGACACGAGACCGATGCGGAACCTGCTGATCGCCCTTGTACTCGCAAGCACCGTAGCCAACCCTGGCGTGGCGCGTGCGCAGGACATGGAACCGCGCGCCTACTCGGCATCTCCCGTCGGCGTGAACTTCCTCGTCGTCAGCTACAGCCGATCCACCGGCAGCGTCGTCTTCGATCCGTCGCTGCCGATCACCGACGCCCAGGCCACCGTCGAAGCGACCGCCGCCGGTCTCGGCCACACCTTCAATCTGTTTGGCAAGCTGGGACTCCTCAGCGTGGCAGTGCCGTATGTGCTCGGCGACGTGACGGGAAACGTCGGGGAGGATCGCCGGGAAGTGACACGTTCTGGCCTCGCCGACTCGCGCGTCAGGCTGTCGATGAATTTCCGCGGCAATGATGCGATGTCGCCGCGCGAGTTCGCCGCGGCGCCGCGGCGTGTCGTCCTTGGCGCGAGCCTGACGACAACCGTGCCGGCGAGTCAGTACAGCAGCACGAAGCTCATCAACCTCGGCACCAATCGCTGGAGTCTGAAGCCGGAGTTCGGCGTCTCGGTGCCGCGCGGCCACTGGGATCTCGACGCCTACGTCGGCGGGTGGCTCTACTTCGACAACCCGGACTCGTATCCCGGCGGCGTCGCGCGATCGCAGGATCCGATTCTCACCCTTCAGGGACACGCCAGTTACACCATCCGGCGCGGGTTCTGGATCGCTGGCGACGGGACCTGGTATCGCGGCGGCAGCGCGCAGACGACCGGCGGCACGCCGTCGGCGCCGCTGAACAACGCGCGCGTCGGCGCGACGATGTCACTGCCGGTGAAGACGCGCTACACGCTGAAGGTCGCGTACACGTCCGGGATCGTCGAACGCACCGGTACGAATTTCCGCACCGTCTCGGTCGCGTGGCAGACAGTGTGGCTCAGCCCGCGCTGGTCCGGCCGCTGACGTGGCGGTTGCCGAAATGGCAGAGACCGTCTGGCGTACCAACCCGCGCGATGAGACCTCGCCATGAGACGAGCTGCACTCGGCGCGATCGTCGGTGCAATCGCCGTGGTGGCGCTCATGGCGTCTGTCCGTTGGCGGGCTTCAACAATGACCACTGCGGTTGCGCTTTCGCCGCCGCCGGCCGGCGTTTCTGAAATCGGCTTTCGCGACACGGTGCCGAACACCGCTGTCCCGCCCGCTGCGGCGCCACACGGGATGGTCTGGATTCCGGGTGGCGAGTTCTCGATGGGCGCCGTCGACCCGCCGCAGATGGACGACGTCGGCATGCAGGCCTCGCGCGATGCCCGGCCGATCCACCGCGCGCATGTCGACGGTTTCTTCATGGACACAACGGACGTGACCAACGCGCAGTTCGCGTCATTCGTGAAGGCGACCGGCTACGTCACCGTCGCGGAGCGCAAGCCGCGCCCCGACGACTTTCCCGGCGCGCCTCCCGAGAATCTCGTCGCCGGCTCGGTGGTCTTCTCGCCGCCGGATCATCCGGTGCCGCTCGACAACCATTTGCAGTGGTGGAGCTACGTCGCGGGCGCGAACTGGCGCCATCCGCTCGGACCATCGAGCGACCTCACTGGCAAGGACGACTATCCCGTCGTTCACGTCGCCTACGAAGACGCTGAGGCATATGCGAAGTGGGCGGGCAAGCGTCTGCCGACGGAAGCGGAATGGGAATTCGCCGCGCGTGGCGGCCTCAGTGGCAAGCCGTTTGTGTGGGGCGACGACTTCCGCCCCGCCGGCAAGTGGATGGCGAACACGCATCAGGGGCATTTTCCCGATCACGACACCGGCGAAGACGGCCGCGCCGGCCTGATGCCAGTCGCGCAGTTCGCGCCCAACGGCTATGGCTTGTACGACATGGCCGGCAATGCCTGGCAGTGGACGAGCGACTGGTATCGCGACGACGCCTACGCCCAGCTGGTCGCCGCCGGCGGCGTCGCGCGCAATCCGCGCGGTCCCTCGTCGTCGTTCGATCCGTCGGAGCCGGGACACCAGAAGAAGGTGCAGCGCGGCGGATCGTTTCTCTGCACCGATCAGTACTGCTCGCGCTACATGGTGGGGACGCGCGGCAAAGGGGACGTCGACACGGGCACGAACCACCTGGGCTTCCGTTGCGTCAAGAGTTCATAGGAAACGCGGGCGCAGCAGCCCGGGGCATTCCTGCGCGGGTGGGAGCCGCGACGCGGAAGGACGGGAACCGCGTCTGTCCTGGGGCTCGCTGAGGTCGCGCGGCTGCGACTCCTGCTGCCAGGCTGGGGGCCGCCGGCCTACTTCCCCGGCGTCAAGGTCGACCCGGCGATGGTCACGGCGGCCTGCGCCGTGTGGACGGGAGTCGCGACGCTGACCGCCGTCACGATGACCGCGCCCGGCGCCTGCGCCGTCAGGATGCCATTGGTGTCGATCGTCGCCAGGCCCGTGGGCGCCACCGACCACGTCACGGACCGGTCCGAAACTCCCGTCGGCAGCACCGTCCCGGTGAACTGCTGCGTCTGCCCCACCGTCAACTGCGCCGCGACTGGCGAGATCGTCACCGACTCCACGGATGTGCCCGTCGGGTTCAGAAGCTTGGTCAGCTCGTCGCAACCGCTCGGGCAGCCGGAGGCCGCCATGCAGGTGAGAAGAAGGACCAGAATCCAGACGCGGCGTGGAATCGTGCGCATTAAGTCGAGAGATAGACTACCCGATTCACCCTCCGCCGACCACCCCAATGCCCTACTTGATCGCCGGCAGCTTCCCCTCCATCGCCCTGTTGAAGGCCTGGAGATCGGTCGACTGGAGCCGCTCGAACTCGGTCCGTGCGGTGGCGAGCTCCTTCTCGATGACCTCCAGCACCTGCATCTGGGTGTCGGTCGGCTTGTAGTCGATGCTGCCCGCCTCGTCGCTCGCCCCCTGCCCGACCCCGCCGCTCAGCCAGATCAGGTTCATGTAGACCTTGTAGGCCTCGGGGAAATACTTGTCGTCGCTGTGGATCTCCGAGCGCGACACGAGGCGGTTCTCGGTCGCCCAGATCTTCGCGTCCAGATCCTTGATCGCCTTGAGAATGGCCGGCTTGCTGGCGTTCGCCTTGGCGTGATCTTCGAGCGCGCGCCGCCAGACTTCCATTCTGTTTACCATCGTCGAGGTATCGCTGATGTCGTCGCGGATGCGCATCTGCGTTCGCGTCGACACCATCAGATCCTCGTCAGAAGTCGGGACGGCGGGATCCTTCAGCACCTCGAACGGCGCCGTCAGTGCCTGCCCGTTGACGGTGAAGCGGACCTGATACTTGCCTGGCGCCGCCATCGGAATGCCGGTTTGCGGCGTGATCCCCCAGTGCGTGATGCGGCGGACCTGGACGTCCTTGAACCGCTCCTCTTCCCAGATATGCGGATTGTCGGGCGGGGTCGTCAGGAGCTCGACGAGCTTCGGCGCGTCGAGCGCCAGATCCCAGTTGATGCCGTTGAGCCCCTGATGGAGCGTCACCGTCTGCGTCCGCACCGGCTTGCCGCCTACGTCCAGAATCTCCATCTTCACCGGCTCTGTCGGGGCGGCCGGCAGATAGATCTGGAAGTGCGGGCGGTCGGCCTGCACGTAGACGCTGCGCGCCAGTCGGAAAATCGGCGCCGGGTCGTAGAGTTTCGCCGACGCCGGCGGCGGCGGATTCGGCTGTCCGTTCTGCTCGAACATCGTGATGTTCGGCAGGATGAAGAGGCCGCGGCCGTAGGTCGAGATGACGACGTCGTGGAAGCGCGGCTCGACGGTGATCCAGCTGACCGGCGCGGGCGGCAGGCCGTCCTTGAACGGCGTCCACGTGCCGCCGTCGTCCATCGAGTAGTAGAACGCGTGCGCGCTACCGGCGAACAGCATGCCGCGCTTGTTCGGATTGCCCGACATCGACAGGATGTAGTCCAGGTTGTGGCCGGTCGGGATGTTGCCGTTGATCTTCTTCCAGGTCTTCCCGTAGTCGGTCGTCTTGTAGATGTAGGGCTTGCGGTCGTCCATCAGATGGAGCGAGACCGCCACGTAGGCTTCCGCCGGATCGAAGGTGGACGGCCAGATCTGGTTGAACGCGCCCCAGGGCGGCAGATCGGTGAAGTTCTTCGTGACGTCATTCCAGGTCCGGCCGCCGTTGTCCGTGTTCCACAACTTGCCGTCGTTGGTGCCGGCCCAGATGAGTCCCTGCTTGATCTTCGAGTACTCGATCGACCACACGACTTCGCCGTCGTACTGGCCGAGGTTGTCGCCGACGAGACCACCGTTCGAGACCACCTTCGACGGATCCTTGGTCGAGAGATCCGGGCTCAACTCGGTCCACGACTGGCCGTTGTTCGAGGTCTTCAGAATCAGCTGGCATCCGTAGAGGACGTTGCGCGTGTCGAACGGATCGATCGCCATCGGCGCGGTCCAGTGGCAGCGATACTTCGTCTCTTCGGGCGGCGCGTCGAGCGTGACCATCCACGGCTCGATCGAGCGCGCGGTGCCGGTCTTGGCATCCCAGCGCGTCACCTTGTTACCGTAGCAGCTCGCAAAGACGATGTCGGCATTGTCGGGCTGCGGAATCGTGAAGCCCGACTCACAGCCGCCGATGTTGGGCTGCCACGGCGGGTTGCTGGTGGCGCGATAGCCGCGCCCGACGCCGGCACACGGATTGTCGGCCGGCGCCGGAGGAGGCGCCGCGCCGCGACGGCCACCGCCGCGCCCGCCACGCCCCAACCCGGCCGCGCTCACCGGCATGGCGCTCCCCTCGGGCAGGCAGCCGTTGCCGGTTTCCTCGGTGCTGGTCGAGGGTCCGCGCATCGTGCCGTCGTCCTGGCGGTTGCTGTAGATCCAGTACGGAACGCGGTTGTCGACGTGCACGTGGTACATCTGGCCATTCGGCAGGCGGATCGACTGCGGACCGTTCGGCGTGTTGATCGAGCCGCCGCCGTCGTCGACGAGGACGTAGCGCTTCGGATCTTTCGGATCGATCCAGACGTCGTGGCAGTCGCCGCAGCTCGCCTGTCCCTGCGTAAAGGCGAACGCCTGCGCGCCGCCGCCGTTGCCGCTGAACGTCTTGCCGCCATTCTGCGAGCGATGCATCGAGCTCGACATGATGAAGACGTCGTCAGGGTTTTGCGGGTTGACGACCATCCGTATGTAGTAGCCGGCCCGGCCAATCAGCGATCGATCCCAGCTGACCACGTTCCAGGTCGCGCCCGCATCGTCCGACCGCCAGACCGAGCCCTGGTTCGCCGTCTGGATGAGCGCATACATGCGATGGCTGTCCGACGGCGCGATCTGGACGTCGATCTTGCCGACATCCGGCCTGGGCAGGCCCTTGGTCAGCTTCGTCCACGTGGCGCCGGCATCCTTCGTCAGGTAGACCCCGCTGCCCGGACCGCCGCTGAACTGACCCCAGGTGTGCTGCTCGGCCTGCCAGGTGCCGGCCAGCAGAATATTCGGGTCCTTCTGATCGATCGAGAGCCCGGAGCAGCCGGTCTTCTGATCGACGAACAGGCTCCGCTTCCACGTGGTGCCGCCGTCGGTCGATTTGAAGACGCCCCGCTCCTCCTGGGGACCGGTCATGCGGCCCGCCGCGCAGACATAGACGATGTTGGGATCGGTCGGGTGAACGATGACGCGTGAGATGCGGCCGGTTTCCGGCAGACCCATGTTCTTCCAGGTCTTGCCGGCGTCCTTCGACACGTAGACGCCATCACCCATGACGTCGCTGTAGCGGATGACCCACGATTCGCCGCTGCCGACCCACACGATGTTGGGATCGCTCGGTGCGACGGCGATGGCGCCGATGGCCGCAACCGGCTCGTCGTCGAAGATCGGCTCGAACGTCTGACCGCCGTTGACCGACTTCCACAAGCCGCCTGACGCCGACCCGAGATAGTAGACATTGGCATCGCCGGGTACGCCGGCGACACTTGCGATGCGGCCTGCCGCCGCTGGTCCCATGTAGCGAAACTTCAGCGGCTCCGGCGTCGTCGCCTGCTGCGGACCGGCGGGGCCGCCGCCGCGCTGTGCGACGGCGACACCCGAGAGTGTCAGCGCCGCAAGTATCGCCACCGAGATCCGGCGCCACGCAAAGATCCTCATCGCGTGTAACTATAGCAGTTCGTAGAACGCGGATCGCCGGTGTGGCGGCCCGCGCGGACGTTCTATTTCACTGTGAATGCCTTGAACACGTAGGTCACGCCGGCGGTGAAGCCGACGCTCGGATCGCGCGAGGTCATGCCGAACAGAATGCCGGCATCGAAGCGCGTGGTCCCACGGGTGATGCGGCCGCCGAGGCGCATCATCCCCCGGCCTTCGGTGCCGACCGGCGGCGTGCCGCCACGCGTGCTGGCGCGGCCGTTGACCTCGCCGACGATCTCGACGCCTTCCTTTACCGCGCGCGCGATCGACAGGCCGAAATCGAGCACGTCGTTCTGATTGTCGCCGCGGGTCGGGTCGCCAAGAATCCCGAGACCGATGTTGCCGACGATGCGGACCGAGCGTGCGGTCTTACCGACGAGCATCTGCACGTGAAAGTCGGTGGTGTCGAGTCCGAGGCCGCTCTCGTTGCCCGCGTTGGGCAGGCGCGTGGCGAAGCGGAGGCCGAACGAGGGGCGCGACGGCGTTTCGGACAGGACCCGGATCTTCGTCGCCACGACGATGTCGTCGACGTCGTGGGTCGAGTCGCCGGTCACCGTCACCATGCCGGCGAGCGGCGCAGGGCCGACGCCAGTATGCGAGATCGACAGGTGATCGTACGGCCCGCCGTCGATTTGCAGCTCGGCGATCGAGCTGAGGCCAAAGCTCAGGCCGAGCAGCGGCACGCGGAGGAGATTGCCCTGCAGTCCGGAGGTCGGATAGACGATGTCGTGCGAAAAATCGAAGCCCCCCTCGACCAGGATCATGCCGGCGCCGACCACCTCGGGATCCTCGGTGACGAGCGGCCGCTGCTGCGCCGCGGCCGGGACCGCCGTCAGCAGCGCAACCGCCAGGATAAACAGTCTTTCTCGCGCGCCGATCATCTGACCTCCGTGAGGTACTGGACGGTTGACAGCCGGGTGGCCGCCTTCTTCTCCGGCACCAGGAGGTGGCGCGGATGGACGTTACCGAGCGCCCGCATGATCGAGTTCTTCACGTCGGGGTGTTCGAGTTCGAGCTGTGCGACCAGGCTTTTCATGCGCTGCCGCTGCAGACTGAGGTCGCCGCAGGCGGGACAGCAGCAGCCGATGATCGGCAGATTCGAGGCCTTGGCATACTGGCGCGCCTCCGACTCGAGGACGTGGGCGAGCGGCCGGATGACGACATGCCTGCCGTTGTCCGAGACGAGCCGCGCGGGCATGGCCTTGATCGATCCCTGGAAGAAGACGTTCAGCAGCAGCGTCTCGATGAAGTCGTCGGCGTGGTGGCCGAGCGCAATCTTCGTCGCGCCGACGGTGTCGGCCAGGCGATAGAGGGCGCCGCGGCGGAGCCGGGCGCAGAGCGAGCACGGCGTCGCCCCCTCGTCGAGGATCTCCTCGATCGTCTCGCCGATGCTGGTGTGCTCGACGTGAAGCTCCCAGCCTCGTTCGGCGCACGCGTCGGTCAGCTTGTGGTGCTCGTAGCCGTCGTAGCCGGAGTCGATGTTGACGGCGACGATCGAGAACGTGATCGGCGCCCGCTTGCGGAGGACCTCGAGGATCTGGATGAGCGCCCAGCTGTCCTTGCCGCCGGAGAGCCCGACCATCACGCGATCGCCGTCCTCGATCAGCCTGTGCTCGACGATTACCTTGGTGACCTTCCTGGCGATCCGCGATTCGAGTTCGCTCGAGTAACTCATGGCGCTCTTATTGTAAGACGAGCGATCGGACGGTTTCGGGCCAGGTGAGGGTGGCGGCCGCGTCGTGCGCCGCATTCCCCATCCGCTCGGCGAGGGCGGCATCGTCGGCCAGACGCTGCATTGCCGCGGCCAGCGGCGCCGGCTCCGGCTCGGTCACCAGACCTGAGACGCCGTCCGCGACGAGCTCGGCCGGGCCGCCTGAGTCCCGGCACGTGATGACCGCCTTGCGCGAGGCAAACGCCTCGACCGTCACGAAGCCGTAGTCTTCCTGGAGCGGCGGGAATACGACCGCGCGGCAGCGCGCCAGCGCCTCGAGCATCTGCTCGTCGGTCAGCCTGCCGGCGAATCGCACGCGCGGGGCGACCCCCAGCTCCGCGGCGAGGCGCTCCAGCGCGGCACGCTCCTCGCCCACGCCCGCGATCGTGAGGGTGGCGCCGCCCGACGCCGGGTGTGCCACGGCACGAAGCACCAGGTCGGCGCGCTTGAGCGCCGTCAGGCGTGAGACGAAGAGGAGATCACCGTTGTACCCTTCGGTGCGGTAGTCGCGGTCAGGCGGCGGCGGGTAGAGCACGCTCGATCGTAGCGACGGCCAGATCTTCAGACGGTCCTGAATGGTGCGCGACTGCACGAAGAGCGCCGTCACGTGATGCTGCAACAGATAGCGGTCGGCGGCGTGAATCAGGGTCCGGCGGGCGCGTTCCTTGACGCGCCCACGGGGACTGAGCTGCGCCGAGAAACGCGGCCACAGGTCGTAGTACTCGCGCATCGTGTGGTTGAGCCAGCAGACGTGACGCGGGTGCCGCACCGCGTAGCTCGGATAGCGGAGACTGACGATCTGATCGACGCGACGTCCCTCGACGTGGGAGAGATCGGTGCGCCAGGTGTCGACATAGGCGCGCGCCTGGCGGCCGAATCCGTAGTCGGGCGTCACGACCAGCGCTGCGTCGTGCCCGGCCCGGGTCAACGCCGCGGTCAATTCGCGGGCGATCACCATGTGACCGCCTTCGGTCTGTGGCGGGCTCGACGTGACCACGGCGATCCGCATTCAGTATCTCTCACTCGCGGCGCTGGTTCGCTTCGCCCAAGGACTCAATGGCCGGGCACCAGCATCGGCTTGAGGCGCGCGCCGAGGTAGCGCGCGTCGTTCGCCGCCGGGTCGAAGAAGATTGGCGTGAAGCCTCCGCCCGTGTAGATGCGCACGTTGTAGAGGCGGGCGTCCTGCACTTCCTTCTCGTACGGCAGACCGCTTCCCGGCGAGACGGAGGTCTGCGTACTCTCCCCGGCATCGAGATGGACGCGCGTCTCGTGACCGTCGACCACGATGCGCAGATCGACCGGCACCGGCCCCGCCGCGACGGTCCAGTCGATGCGTGCGAGCGTTCCACCGACCTTGAAGACCAGGTCCGCGCGTGAATCGCCGCGGGTCCAGAAGCTTCGATCCGCCTCGCGGCCATACGCGTTGTCGTCGAGAAACGACACCAGAAAGGCAGGATCGGAGCCGGACACGTTGCCGAACTCGACCCGTGATCGCGCCTCCCCCTCCGAGAACACCGGCAGATCGTTCAGGAGGGTCAGCTCGATCGGCAGGGCGCGCAGGGGCCCCGCCTTGGCGAGGTCGGCTGGCCGGAACGACGCTGTGAAGGGGTTGAGCACCGCCGGCGCGACGAAGAGCGCGCCGACGATCCAGGGCACCAGCGCGGCGGCGATCGACTCCATCGCGGGCATCACGAACAGCATCACGCTGTAGCCGCCGAAGAAATAGCGGTTGCCGACCCCGCCGCCCGACCAGGTGTAGGGCGTGGCGATCAGAAACACGAGTCCCGACGCGAGCGCGGTCCCGAGCACGAGCCATTGCCACCCCGGCCTGCGTCGCGGCGCCGAGAGCATCAGCAGCATCGCGGAGAATCCCGGGAAGAAGTACGGCAGGAGTCCCGCGTAACGGCCGATGAAGAAGTACTCCAGATTGTGGAACAGATTCGACCGAAAGGTTCGCGGATTGAAGATCACCTGCGTCATCGCCGTGTCGCGCGACTTCGACACGCCGAGCTGGTGCACGGGTACGTCGTTCTGGAACGGGAACTCGTAGTAGTAGGCCTTGCGCACTTCCGGACCGCCGCCTTGGTAGTTCCAGTCGCCCGAGATCGCCATGTTGATCCCGAACAGCCCGCCGGCGACGACGAGAAACGCGGGAATGGCGAGAAAAAACCCGCTGGAGCTCACCCCCGCCTTCGCTCGCGAGAGCCGGAGGCGCGACATCCAGACAAGGCCCGGCGCGGCGAACAACAGCGCGTTGGTGATCTTCGAGAACGTCGCGATGCCCAGCAGCATCGCCATCGCGACGTCGCTCTTCGACGTGAAGAGCCACTGCGTGCCGCGCGGCGATCGCTCCGGCGCCGCGACCTCCTTGTAGAGCCAGCAGAAGTACGCCAGGAAGCACACCGAGAAGGTGAACACTTCCGGCATGATCTGCACGACATACACCGGGACCACGCTCGCCATCACGAACCCGGCCGCGAGGATCGCCGACGGCCACGCCGGCGCGCGGGCGTGGAGGAACAGATAGCCGCACACCAGCACCAGCGCCAGACAGACGACATTGAGCAGCAGGAACCCGTTGGTGCCGAACACGGCAATCAGCGGCGCGGCGAACAGCGGATAGATGAACGACTTGCCGTAGAAGAAACGGCTCCGCGCCGGATCGGGACGGCCGTCGATCTTGCTGCCGCGCTTGAGAAACACACCGGCCGGCCCCGACGGGAACTCGCGCCAGACCCGAACCAGATCTTCCTTGCGGTAGGTCAGGTCCCAGTCGTGGACGAGACTGAGTCCCTGCATGTAGTACGTAGCTTCGTCGCTCTTGAACCCGTAGGTGGCTCTCGGCACGTCGACCGTCAGCGCGAACGTGCCGTAGACGCACAGGAAGAGCGCCGCGACGACGAGCCCCGGCCTCAGGCTCACGCGCGCGATCCTTCAGCCAGACGCGACTCTTCGAGAAACGACAGATCGGCGTCCAGCACGCCGCGCCGGCGCGTCGGCCGCGACACCCGGTGCAGCAGGTCGTAGAGCCGTTCCATCTTGCGCACGAATGCCGCGATGCCGTACTGCTGGCCGGTGAGACGGGCGCGCGCCGACAAATCCGCGCGCAGCTCAGGTTCGTCGATCAGGCTCACGATCGCCGCCGCGAGAGCGTCGGCATTCCGCTTGGGAACGATCAGGGCGTCCTTCTGGTGGGTCAGCACGTCGACGAGGCCGTCGGCGTCGGTGGCGACGATCGGCTTCCCCATCGCGAGCGCCTCGAACACGGTGAGCGGCGTGCCTTCCCAGAGTGACGGAAACACTTCGACGTCGAATGCCGAGACAGTCCGGGCGACATCGCGGGTGAAGCCGCCGAACACGAACCGATCGCCGAGATCCAGCGCCTGCGCCCTCGCCTCGAGCGCCGGACGGAGCGGTCCTTCGCCGAACAGGTAGAAGCGCGTCTTCGGGCGCGCGGCGAGCACCGTGCGCGCGGCGTCGACGAGGTAGACGTTCCCTTTCGAGTCGTGCAGCCGGGTCACGGTGCCGACAACGCACTCATCGGGTGCGGCGCCGAGTTCGCGGCGGGCGGCGGCGATCTCGTCGGCGTCGCGCGGCCGGCTGAATTCCTCGAGGGGCACGCCCAGGTACACGACCTTGACGCGATCGGCCGGCATCTGCCGCTCGGTGACGACGAAGTCCGCCGTGCTCTTCGAGACGGCGATCGAGATGTCGGTGGCGGGCGCCAGCACCCGATCGGCGACCCTCGTCACCCACGTCGGACTGGCCGGCGTGCCAGTCAGGTTGGCGTGCTCGTGCAGGATCGTCGGGATGCCGCGCATCCACCCGGCCAGCCGCCCGAAAGTGGTCGCCCCGTAGCCGTGCAGGTGCAGGATGTCGGTCTGCTGGCGATCGATGACCTTGAGCAGCGCCGTCAGCGTGGCGGGATCGAACTTCGACTTGTGCAGGTAGGTGATGTCGATCCCCATCGACTCGAGCGTCTCTTCCGAGAGATCCTTCGTGCGGAGGCTGACGAGCGCGACGTTGTAGCGGGTCTGGTCGAAGCGCGGGATCATCCACGAGAACAGCCGCTTGACGCCGTGCATCCGCGAACCTTCCCAGCCGAGATGATCGCAGACCTGCAGGACGTTCAGGCGGCGGTCCGCCGCACCAGTCATCGCTGTCCCACCACGCGCGCCGGCACCCCAACCGCGATCGCGCCGGCCGCCACCGCCTCGCGGACGACCGCGCCGGCCCCGACGATCGCGCGGTCGCCGATGCTGACGCCGTCGAGGATCTTCGCGCCGGCGCCCAACCACGCGCCCGCGCCGATCGTCACCCCAGCCGACGTGCGGCCCTGCGCGAGCACGGCGGCCGCCGGATCGCTCCAATCGTGGTCGCCGCCGATCACGTAGCAGTAGGCGGCCAGCAAGGTATCCCGGCCGATACTGACGCGGCTGGCCGAAAACACCTCACAGTTGAACCCGACGTTGACGCCGTCTTCCAGGGTGATGTCGCCGTTCTTGCACGACAGGATCGAGTTGCGCCCGATGAACACACCGGACCCGATCGTAATCCCCTGATTGCCGGTCCCCTTGGCGTCGATCAGACAGTTGTCGTCGATCGCCACGTTGTCGCCGATCCGGATCTTGTGCGGGTGGCGGAGCACGACGTTCTGGCCGAACACGACATGGCGCCCGCAGGCGCCGAGCAGCGACGGGAAGAGCGTCTTGCGCATCGCCAGGCCGAGCGCGCCCGGCACGTTCTGGGAGAACAGCTGCACGAGTTCATAGTGCAGCAGCGCGCCCCAGCCGCGGCGGCCGACGACGAGCGCTGAGTACCGCTCGCGCGCGGACTGCCCGCCCTCGAACAGCTGGTCCTGGGCTCGCTGAATCTCCGGCATCTGATCGGCCTACATGATAAGGCCGCGAATGCCCGCGTGCATCATGGCGGCGTCGGATAGAATCTGCCGCAGTCATGGCCTGGCTGGTGGCGAGCGCGACCGCGTGTGCCGTCTTTCTGTCCGTCGTCTCCGGCATTTTCGTGCCGCTGCGCGATGCCGCGGGTGTCGAGTACCTGTTCGCGTGGCCGGGAGCCGTTCCGGTGGTGGTTTCCTGGGCGGCGGCGTTTCTCGTCCTTGGCGGGCTCCGCCAGCTCGCGATGCGACTGTGTGCCGGGCGCACTCCCGATCGCATGGCGGACGCGCGGTCGGCGGCATGGCTGGCACCCCTGACGGGACTGGCGGCCATTGTCGCGGGCGTGCTGCCCGCGGTACCGGGGGTCGGACAGTACGGCGCTCCGGCAGCGTACGTGTTCTACGACCTGCGATGGTGGTGGTGCATCGGGCTCGCCGGGTGGTCGCTGCTGCGTGCCGACGCGCTGCTCGGCGCTCCGCTCGCAAGCGGACTCGAGGCCTTTGCCAGATCCGAGAGCGTCTCGAGTCGGATCGGCGTTGAATTGCTCCTCGCCGTTACCGTGAGCGCCTGGGCGATTGCAACCACGCCGAATCTGAGATTCATCGGCGTCCTTCACGGCGACGAGCCCAAGTATGTGCGCTACTGCGAGGTCTGGTACCAGGGCGGTGGAGCGGACATCTCGCAGAAGACGCCGTTCTCCGAACAGCCGCTCGATGCACCGCCGCGTGTCCTGCACGCGATTGCCGGAGCGGCCCACGCCACCATCCAGGAAGCGCAGCTGTTCGCCGGCGACCTGCGCCAGTTTGCGTCGGATCCGAGGGGCTTCAGGTGGATTCGCGCGACGGGCGACAACGGCTTCGTACACGGCAAGCACGGCGGCGTCTACCAGATTCACGAGCCCGGAACCTCCGCCGTGCTGATGCCCGGCTATTTCGTCGATCGCTATCTGATCGGCCTCAATCCTGGATACAACGACGAGTTCCCCGATCAGCTGCCCATGACCTCCTTCATGATGCTGCTGTCATACGTCTGCTGCGCCCTCGCTCTCTTCCGTCTGCTGGTGCGGGCGCTCGACGATCGACCCCTCGCATGGGTATGGGCAGCCATCGGGGCGATGACGATGCCGACGACCGCGTTCGCATTCCAGCTGTATCCGGAGCTGCCTGCCGCGGCGGTCGTGGTTGCCGTGACCGCCTACGCGCTGTTCCCCGGCCGGCAGGGTTCGACGACGGCCGCGATCGCGGGCGCTGCCGCCGCGGCTTTGACCTGGCTGCATCCGAGATTTCTCGCCGTGGCGGTCTGCCTGCTCGTCGCCGCCCTCCTCCAGACGCGGTCGAACCAGCGCCGGTGGTTCGCGACCGCGTTCGCCGTCGTGCTGCTGGGACTCGCGGTCTACGACTATCGCATCACCGGAAGCCCGCTCCCCACGTCGTTGTGGGACGTGGCGACCCCGGACGGGGCGCTGCACGCGTCGGCAATGCCCCTCAACCTGGTGGCGTACGGGCTCGACCGCGAGTGGGGTCTGGCGCCGCAGGCTCCGTGGCTTTTGGCATTGCTCCCGGGTCTCGCCCTTCTGGTGCGTCGGACACCAGGGCATGCGCTGGCGCTTCTGGCGATCGGTCTGGCGCTCGCCATCCCGGCGTCGGGACACACGATCCATGCGGCCGGCGGCACACCCGGCAGGCTGGTGCTGGCGGTGGTGCCCCTCGCCATCTGGCCGGTCGCCCTTCTTGCGCGTGAGTTCTGGAGGGTCGTGCCATTCCGGATCGGCGTCGTCGCCGCGGTCGTGCTGTCGCTCGACGCGGGTCTCGCCTACAACGTGAGTCACAAGAAGCACGTCGGTCCTATGCGGGACATCAGTATCAGCGGGTGGAAGCCGAATCTCGCATTTCCCGTGATTCGCGATACCCAGTGGGATACCTCGTGGAGCAATTTCTGGCTGTTCCTCGCGATCGCGGCCGTAATCGTGATCGCCACGCTCGTCGTGTGGTTCCTGACGCGTCGCGCGCCCGGCGCTCCCCTACGTCCGGCAGGGGACGTCCGATGGTGGACGCCGCTGGCCGGCGCAGCCCTGCTGGTCCTGGCGATGACGGGCGCAACCGCCGCAAACGGACTGTGGTCCGACGAGCACTACACGATCGCCACGGCGGATGCGCATCAGCGAGCGGCGGTCGGACTCGTCGCCCAGGACCGCTGCGCGCTGTGCTTCACGTCGCGGCGGCCAGCCGTGGACTGGAGAGAACTGGAACCGAACGGCGCCACCGGACTTCGGCTCGACGCCGACCACTCACGCCGCGCCGTGACGGTGCACGTCGCGCTCGACGCACCGCCGGACGTCGCAGGCTTCGGTCGGATTCGCATCGAGTTCGGCGACGGCACGGCGACGGGCTGGGAAGGGATCGTCTCCGCGGCCCAGTTTCAGCATCGCTATTCGCAAACCGGCACCTATACGATCGCCGCCTGGCTACAACTCCGCGACGGATCGTTGCGCGTCGAGCGCACCATGGTGACGCTCGCCGCCGACCAGGGAGCCTGAATGAAGGACCAGTCCGATCTGCGCTCCGCGCGCGCGATTCGATTCCTGCTGACCGCGACGGTGCTGCTGGTCGTGACGAGCGGCGTCGAAGCAGTCGCGATACGTCGGACGCGCGCCGATCTGCAGGCGCTGCGCAGCGAGCGCGACGCGGCCGTCGTGGGCGTGGCGACATCTTGGACGCGTCAGCCGATCGACGAGACCAGTCGCGCGCTCCGGTGGCTCGACGACTTCGACCGCGATCCGGCCGCGGGCTTCGGCCGCAGCGGTGGCGCCTGCCCGGACGGCCGCCTCGATCAACAGGGCATCGCCGAAGGCCTGGGCATCTTTCTCTCCGCGAGAGCATCCGGGAAGTCCGCGAACGCATCGATCGACACGCTTCGCAGCACCCTGATGCGCACGGATCGATACCGGGCCGTTCATCCCGCACAGGCTGCCCCAACTGCCAACAACGGACGCTGATTAACTGATCGTGTCCTCCACCGCCGGGAACCGCCGCACCCGCGAGCGTCGGATCGTCTTCTTCGTCGTCATCGTCGCCGTCATCTGGCGATCGGCCGTGCTGGTCTTCTGGCAACAAGCGCAGTTCGATTCCGATCAGGCGGTCTTCGGCCTGATGGCAAAGCATCTCAGCGAAGGCCGCGCGTTTCCCGTGTTCATGTACGGCCAGAGCTACATCCTCGGCGTCGAAGCCTGGATGGCGGCACCGTTGTTTCTGCTCTTCGGTCCGTCGGTCGCGGCGCTGAAGCTGCCGCTGCTCATCATCAACGTGACGGTGGCGGTGCTGCTGCTGCGCCTGTTCGAGCGCGAAGGGCAGTTGCGGCCGCTGACGGCGGCGGTGGCGGCGGCGCCGTTCGTGCTTCCGGCACCAGGTACCGCCGCGCACCTGCTCGAGCCGAGCGGCGGCAACCTCGAGCCGTTTCTCTACACGTTGCTGATGTGGATGTGCCGCACCAACCCGATCCTGTGCGGCGCCATCCTGGGCGTGGGGTTCCTGCACCGCGAGTTCACCGTCTACGCGGCGGGTGCCCTCTGCGTCGTCTGGGCGGTCGAACGGACGCTCTTCACGCGCCAGGGGCTGGCACGAGTCGCGCTCATGGTATCGACCGCGGGGATCGTCTGGGTGATCGTGCAGCAGCTGCAGCGCGTGTCGTCGGCCGCCGGTCCCGGCACGACGATCGCCGACCTCGGCACGGCCCCGAACAACCTGATGGAGTTAGTGGCCCGGACGTGTATTGCTCCGTCGACACTCCTGCAGGGCGGACGTCTGCTGCTCACCGAGCACTGGCCGCAACTCTTCGGCACCGCTCCGTATCCGCTCAGCGACTTCTCGATCGAGAGCGGCGTGTCTCAGGGGCTGGCGTGGGCTTCGCTGCTGCCGCTGGCCGCGATGCTGATCGCGGGCGTGGCGATCGCCCGGGCCGGCTGGCCGGCAGCCCGGCGGGCGTTGACCTCGATCCCCGGCTACCTCACCCTGGTCGGATGCTTTTCCGTTGCCGGCTACGTGGCGGGCCGCTGCGGATCACTCAGCTTCTACACGATGCGGTACGAGTTGCTCTCGCTGCTCGGCGCGGCCGGTGTGGCGGCATGGTTTTTCAGCCTCTCGCCTTCTCCACGATGGACCCGGCCGTGGCTGGCGGCGGTTGCCTGCTGGACGCTGCTCGCCTGCGTCTCGCACGCGCGGTTGTGGCACGAGTACCTCACCCACCCGCCGGTTGGCGCCAAACGCGAGGTCATGCGCATGCTCGAGCAGGAGGGGGTGCGCTACGGCACCGCCGACTACTGGATCGCGTACTACATCACGTTCCTCACTGACGAGCGGATCATCCTGGCGTCGAGCGACTTCGTCCGGATCCGGACCTACAACGTGCTGGTCGAGCACCACGCGGCCGAAGCCGTCAGGATCTCGCGGACGCCATGCGCCGGCGGACGGATGCTCGTGCCGCGGGTGTATCAGTGCCCCTGACGCCCGCGCTTCAGATCCATCCCTTCTGCTGGTACCCGGCGAGGGTGCGTCGGATGCCCTCGCGCAAACCGATCGACGGGGCGAACCCGAGTTCGGCGCGCGCCCGGCTGATGTCGAACGCGCGACTCTTGGTAAAAAAATCGACCCGACGCCGATAGAGGGGCGGCTCGATCCCGAGCGGCGCACAGAGCGCCTCACAGGCGGCCCCGGCGAGCCAGACCGGCCACACCGGCGGGTGCAGGCGCGGCGGCTTGACGCCCGCCTGCTCGGCAATCATCTCGACGAGTTCGTTGAGTGTCGGCACCTCGCCGCCTGCGAGAATGTAGGTCCGGCCGGCGGCGCGCGGGTGCTCGCCACAGAGCCGCAGGCCTTCCACCAGGTCGTCGATGTAGGTGAGGTGATAGAAGATGCGGCCGCTGCCGAGCACCACGAACCGGCCGCGCGCCACGCCGCGGAACAGTTTCAGCAGACGGCGATCGCCGGGACCGTAGATGCCGCTGGGACGGGCGATCACGACCTCGGTTCCTGTGCGCGCCGCGGCCTCGCGCGCCAGCGTCTCGCCGTGCACCTTCGACACCTGATAGACGTCGCCGGGCCGGAGTGGTGCGTCCTCGTCCGCCGGCGGATGCTCGACATCGCCGTGCACGCCGACAGTGCTGCAGTGAACGACCCTGCGAACACCGGCAGCGGCTGCTGCCTCGATCAACTCCCCCACCGCCACCGCGTTGACCTGCTCGTAGACGGCGTCGGGCAGCCCGGCCTGGCGATAGAGAGCGGCGATGTTGTAGACCAGGTCGTAGCCGCCGGCAAGCGCGGGCGCCAACGTCCTCGGAGACGCCAGATCCCCGGCGATCAACTTGATCTGCTCACGCTGCAGATCGCCGGCGCGCGACACGTCCCTGACCATCGCGGTGACGTCTTCGCCGGCCGCCGCCAGCGCACGCGCGAGGTGGCCGCCGGTGAACCCGGTCGCGCCCGTGACGAGAACCTTCACGTCCGCTCGCGAGTGGCGATCATGGTGATCGGCGAGCCGAACAGCCGCATCAACCCGAGGCGCGTCAGCGCCGTTTCGACGCCGGTGGTGAACGCCGCCGAGTTGATCGTCTTGTGCAGCGCGATCGGCAGCACGAACTGCCGGTGCACTCTGTCGACGCGAAAACCGCCCTGCGCGAGCACGCGCGCCACCGCTGACGGGGCGAACACGCGATAGGCCTCCACCGACGCGTCGAACCGGCGCGTCACGCGCCGCGTGGCAGCCTGGACCGCGGCGGTGCTGTACAGCGACGGAAAGTCGAACACCAGCTGGCCGGACGCGACGCGGCAGAGTTCCCGCAGCGACGCGCGCCAGTCGGGGGTGTGCATCAGGACGCGCAGGCAGACCACGACGTCGAAGCTGCGGTCGGCGAATTCGAGTCGATGGGCATCGCCGGCCGCGAACGTCACGGCCACGCCCGCGTCGCGCGCGCGGCGTTCCGCGACCGCCAGCATCTCGCCTGACGCGTCGACGGCGGTCACCACCGCGCCGGCCCTGGCGAGCAGGATCGCGGCGCGCCCGGTGCCGGTCCCGACGTCGAGCACGCTCCGGCCCGCCAGCGGTGAAATCCCACCGAGAATCTGCTGCGCCTGTGTCTCGGCCACCAGACGCCCGATCGGGCCGCCGAAGCGCATCGCCTCGAAGCGCTCCGCCATCGCCGGATCGGCGTAGACGCTGTAGCTGTAGTGATCGGGTCCCCGGGCGCCTTGTCCCTGGTCACCCGCGTCTTCCGTCACGCCTGAGCCTCCCAGGGCTTGCTGCCTTTCCCCTTCGGCTCCCGCGTGTGTCTGGCCAGATGTGCGCAGGCGTCACGGGTGCGCGCGAGATAGGCTTCGTAGCTGTACTTGGTCTCGGCGAGGTGCCGGGCACGGGCGCCGATGGCGCGGGCGCGTTCCGGATCGGCGATCGCCGCGAGTACGCCGCTGCCGAACGCCTCGGGCGACGGCTCGGTCAGCAGCGCCACCTCGTCGTCGAGCACCTGCGTGTGAGTCAACAGGCGCGTCGCCACGATGGGACGCCCCGCGCGGAGATACTGGTAGATCTTCAGCGGCGTGTTCGTGCCGAGACTCCGCGGCGACACCAGCACGTCGGCCGCGTCGAGGTAGGCGGGAATCTCTTCGGCCGGGCGCTGCCCCACAAAGATCACCACGTCGCCGACCCCCGCGGCGATTGCCTCGGCCCGCGCCGCCGCCACCTGTTCGGGCCGGCCGCCCGCGAGCACGAGCCGCGTCTCCGGCCGCGTCGCGACCACCGTTCGCATCGACGCGAACAGCAGATCCAGCCCCTGATACGCCTCGAACGTTCCCGTGTAAAGCACAACCGGCGTCGACGCCCCGAGCCCGAGGGCCTCGCGGATCCTGGCGCCTGATCCGTCGACCGGCTCGTCGCCCGAGCCCGGCGCATTCTCGATCAGCACCGAGGGCACGGTCGCGTCGATGCCGCGGACGACCTCCTCGAGCTGCGGGCAGATGACGATCACCACCCGTGAGCGGCGGATCACGAAGCGTTCCAGCGCGCTGAACACCGCCTTGATCGCGCGCGAGCGGCTGTAGGCGAAATTCGTCAGCTGCTGCGGCAGGCTCGAATGCATGTCGTAGAGATGCGGCACGCGCAACACCGCCGCCAGCGCCACGCCGAACCAGCTGCCCTCTTCGTGCGAGTGCACCGCGTCGTACTTCCCGTCCAGGGCGCGGCGGCACGCCGCCACGAACAGCGCGAAATCGAGCGGCAGCTTCTTCCACGACGGTCCGATGCCGACGTCCCTCACGAACGGCGGGCGCACGCTGCGGAACACGCGCAGGCCCGCCAGGCTGACGTCGCGCCCGAACGGATAGGTGACCAGGTCGACGGTATGCCCGAGCTGGATCAGCGCGCGAATACGGTGGTATTCGCTGAACGGGGTACCCCGGGGCTCGAAGAACGGCTCCGGCGCAATCATCAGGATGCGCATGCGGTGATCCGGCGATTGTAGCATCCGTGGTAGACTCGCGAGTCCCGCGTGCCCAGCCATCGATGACAGTACCGGCCGAACCGACACGGCACTCGCGCGTTCGATCGCTGCTGCTGAGCGCCATCAAGGCCGTCGTCAGTCTGGGCTTGCTCTACCTCCTCTTTTCACGCGTCGACGTGTCCCGTCTGTGGAGCGTGGCGCGTACGGCGTCGCCGCTGCTCCTCTGCTCGGCGTTCGCGCTCTACTTCGTCGTCGTCCTCATCAGCACCTGGCGCTGGCGGATCCTGCTGCGCGCGCAGCACGTCGATCTGCCCTTCTCCTTCCTCGCGCAGTCGTTCCTGGTTGCGGCGTTCTTCAACAATTTTTTGCCGAGCAACATCGGCGGCGACGTGATCCGCATCACCGACACTGCGAGAGTGATCGGGTCGCGGACGCTGGCGACGACGGTCGTGCTGATCGACCGAGGCCTCGGCCTGCTCGGACTGGCACTGATGGCGGCGATCGGGGCCACGCTGATGCACCACATGGTGGTCGGACGGGTGGGCCCCGGCATCCTGTGGGCGGGGTTCGGCCTCGGCGCGATGATCGCCACGCCAGCGCTGCTGTTTCCCGAGCGGGTAGCTCGGCTGCTCCAGCCGCTTCGCGTCTTCCACCAGGAATGGGTGGACGCGCGGCTCGAAAAGCTGACCTTCGCGCTTACGAAATTCAAGGAAACCCCAACCGCCATCGCGGAGTGCTTTGGGGGTGCCATTCTCGTCCAGGGCATCCTCGTCGGTTTTTATCTGGCAATCGCCCGAAGCATGAATATCCCGATCGGGTTCACCGAACTCGCCGTCATCGTGCCGGTCTCGTTCGTGGTGCAGATGATCCCGTTGTCGGTCAACGGGTTCGGCGTGCGTGAAGCCACCTTCGGGTTCTATTTCACCCGATTGGGACTGCCCCTCGAATCGGCCCTGCTCGTCTCGTTCGTCGGGGCGGCTCTGATGATGCTGTTTTCGCTCAGCGGCGGGGTGGCCTACCTCCGCCGCTCCGTGGTATCCTAACTCGGCAGGCCGCTTCCCAGTGGCCGAGCTCCCCTAAAGCTCACTGGCCTATCCGCCGATAGGCCAACATGCACGGTCTTGCACGCCCGTGCGCCGCGTCGTCGGTCCGTTCCAAGTTCGCCGAGGTTGCAACATGAGGTCAAAGCTCCACCTCTTTCCCTGCATTCTGCTGCTGGCTGCGGCAGCCGCATGCGAGACCGCAAAAAGCTCCACACCGACCGCTCCGACCGTTGCCGGTCCGATCGCCGGCGTGACCGTGTCTGCTCCTGTCCTGCTCCAGCCGGCGCAG
This sequence comes from Vicinamibacterales bacterium, assembly GCA_036496585.1. Classification (NCBI taxonomy): domain Bacteria; kingdom Pseudomonadati; phylum Acidobacteriota; class Vicinamibacteria; order Vicinamibacterales; species Vicinamibacterales bacterium. The sequence continues at coordinate 111,298 of DASXLB010000022.1, read as the reverse complement.
GGCTTCTCGTTCAAGGAATCGGAACAACCGATCCAACTGGTGATTCAAAACGCCACGACCAACGGGGAACGGGCGTTGACCTACACCTTCGAGGTGGCAACCGACGCCGGTTTCAACACCAAGGTCTTCTCGCGATCGAAAGTGCCGCCCGGCGCCAGCAACAAGACCTCGGTCACCCTCGACAAGCTGGCCATCGGCCAGTCGTACTACTGGCGGGCGTGGGCCGACGATGGCGCGAACAGCGGCGCGATCGTGAGCTCCGCATTCGCTATCTACCCGCACGCGGTCGTGAACGCGCCGACGCCGGTGTCGCCGATCAACAACGCTCCGGCGGCATCCACCACTCCGACACTCGTCGCGGGGAACGCAGCGACCGTGGGGCCGGTCGGCTATCTGTCGTACGAGTTCCAGGTCGCGGGCGACCAGGCGTTTGGGCGTCTGCTCGCCGCCGGCGTCGTCAACGAAGGCAGCGGCCAGACGACGTTCAATAGCACGCCGCTCGCCAATGCCACGACCTTCTTCTGGCGGGTCCGTGCGGCCGACAGCGAAACGACCAGCGGCTGGAGCGTGACGCAAACGTTCGTGACACCGGCGGCGCCCGCGCCTCCTCCTGGTGGTGGTGGCGGCGGCGGTGGCGGTGGCAGTGGAGGCGGCAGCACCGCCAGCTGCGACGCGCTCGTCAACGGCGACCGCCAGAAGCTGGTGGAGTGCATCTGGGCGACGCAGCCGAAGCCGACCGACGAATTCGGCGCGTTCGAGGTGACCAAGCGCGTCGCGTGGGCGCTTCGCGCCGGGGGCGCCGGCCTGCTGGTCAAGACGGGCGGCGAGAATATCGTCCCCTGGCAGGGGAACATCTTCTCGGCCGGGCGCATCTGTTATCCCGACGGCCACATCTACAAGGTGATCGGCGACGTCGGGCCTGGCGGCGCGAACAGCCCGAGCTGGTCCGACAACGGATTCGTCGATCCATCGCTCTATGTGCCGGCGATCGACCCGTCGAAGAAGTAGGGCTACGGGGGAGACCGGGTTGCGACAGTCTCGTGCGGATCACGATGGTTCTCGAGCGAGGCAACGCAGCCTGAACACGTGCGGCCGGACGCCGATCGAGGCGCCGGCCCGCCGCTTGAGAGCAGAAAAGGCCGGCCCCCCTGAAGGAAGCCGGCCTTTTGTCGTTGTCTGGCCTGCGTGGCCTGCGATCGTTTCGGGTGGCGATGACCCTCGCAGAGCGAGCGGTCGGCTAGAAGCGGACGCGGGCGCCGGCACCCAGTTGGAAGCCACCGAGCGTGAGCTTCTTGTCGGCTCCCTCGATCGTCGCGTTGGCCCAGGTATAGCGCGCGAGCACGCCGACGGCGAACGTCTTGTGAACGACGTACTGCAGATCGGCGCCTACGTTGATGCCAGCTTCGGTCTTGCTGACGTTCTGCAGCGTCGCGGTGAGCGTCGGCGTCGGCTCGGTGACCGTCACATTGCCGACGGTGTCCTGCGACACCCAGAAAATCGACGGGCCTCCGAAAACGCCGAGGTCGATCTTGTTGGCGAGCGGGATCATGTAAATCGCGTCGAAATGCGCGGCGGTTTCAGAATGCTTCACCCCGCCCTGCGACGCGCTGACGTTGCGGAGCGAGCCAAAGAAGCGCGGGTCCGGAATTGCCCCTGTGATGTTGACGCTGTCGGTCGAGGCCGTATGCGTGAACGAGACGCCGGCCAGCAGGTTGTTGCCCCACACGCGGTACGCCCCGCCGATGTCGAACAGGCCGCCGCTCTTCACCTTCTGCGCCGTCGTGATCGTCGCGGTCTCTCCATATTGATCGAACGTGGAGGTCGTCGTCAGGTCGTGCGATCCGAACTGTCCGCCGCCATTCACGCTGATGAATCCTTTATTTGTCCACTGCATCGTCTGGGCGTGTGCAAGAGCAGGCGCCGCGAGCACGCACAAGGCCAGCATTCCAGTTTTCAGCATCGTCTTCGATTTCAAATGCACGTCTCCTCTTGTTGGAAGCGCCATGGTAGCACGCGAACACGGGTAGTTTCGTGCACTTTTGTGTTACGATGACCGCCTTTCACGACCAATCTCAGCGTTCAAGTCCGGAGTAGCCATTGATGAACCGAACGGTATTTCTGTGCGGCGCCGTAGGCGTATTCGCCCTCGGTCTCGCCTGTAGCAAGAATTCGGAAAACCCCACCTCGCCATCGTCGTCCGCATCGGGCACAGCCACGACCGCAGACGGATTCCTTCTCAAAGCCGGAGTGCCCGGCACAGTTGCTCCGACTGGCGGCGGCCAGGTGCAGAGCGATCCTCCTGTACTGACGGCGTCGACGACTAAAGGTACCTATACTGACCTGTCGCTGTCGTACCACTTCCAGGTCCGCAGCGGTTCGACCGTCGTCTCGGAAACCACCGTCGGCCCGGTGGCGGGCTCGACCGTGAACTACTCGCCCGCCGGCCTCTCGCCCAACACGACCTACACCTGGCGCGTGCAGGCGACCTACCAGGGACAGAGTGCCCCCTGGTCGCCTGACGCGACCTTCAAGACGATCGGCAAGTTCAAGAACGGCGCGAACATCTTCGATCCGCTGCTCGACGGCACGTCGGTCGGGATCGTGAACGGCGGTCGCTTCATCATCGGCAAGGGCTGGCAGAGCGCCTCGCTGAACGACGCCATCGACTACGACATCCCCACCTGCAACAACTGCGTGGCCGAGTTCGACGTGACCGGCTTCGGCAAAGAGGAAGGGGCCTCGTTCGAGAAGGACGTCAAGTGGTTCACCATGGGAGACGCCGGCACCTGGAATGACTTCGGCGCGTTCCGGAACAGCCCGTGGAAAATGCACCTCGAGCAGCGGTCGGATTCCGATCGCGGCATGAAGCTGATCTGGCGTAACGGCGACGCCGGCGAAGACGACCCCGGCGACCATGAAGCGCGCCGCGACGACACCGAGGACTGGAACGCGAACACCGTTTACCACTTCGTGTTCAGCTGGAACCCTGGCGGATTCTCGGTCACCGTCAACGGCCACATGTGGTTCCAGGACGGGTTCAACGGCGCCTACAATCCGCCGAATCACCGCGTCGAACTCGGGTGCACCCCGCGCGGTGAGAGCTTCGTCAATTCCGCCACCTTCAGCAATTTCCGCATGACGCAGCGATAGGCGCGTCACGGGGTTGTCCAGAGAGCGCCCGTTCAGGCGGGCGCTCTCTTTCACGTACGCCCCTCCCTGCTCTCCTGTAGGTCCCCTCCTTGTAAGATAAGTCCCGCGTTGCCCCTGCTCAGATTCCTGCTCGCCTGGCTCCTCTTCACCGCCGGCCCGGGCGCACTCGCTGCAGCGTGGCTGACGCGCGAACTGGACCCGCTCCGCCGCGCCATCGTGTTCCTCGCGGTCGGAACGGCGCTGCTGCCGCTCGTCGTGGTCGCGCTCGGCCTCGTGCACGCGCTGGGCGCGTTCCCGGTCGCCGCGGCGCTGCTCGCGCTGGCAGGCGCCGCCGCCGCGTACGCGACCAGTCCGAGCCCGCGCCCGCGCACCAGTCGCGAAGACTGGTGGGCGGCGGGGGTCATCGTGGCCGTCGCCGCCGCGACCGGCGCGATCGCGTTCGCGCACCGGCTGTCCGTCGGCGCCGGTGGCATCGCCGTCTACGGCTTCTACGACTCCATGGACCTGAGTTACTACGCGGTCATGGCAGCGGAATCGACGCACACCGTTCCTCCAGCGGCGTCCTTTTATTCAGGGCACATGCTGAACGCGGCCTACTATCCGCAGCTCGTCTTTGCCATGGTGCGCCGCTTCGCCGGCGTACCACTGCTGACGATGTACTTCCGATACGCATGGCCGGCCTGCCTGTGCCTCGGCGCGTTGACGATGTACGTCTACGTCCGCAGCCTGGCCCGGTCGGCGGTGGCGTGTCTGGCGGTGCTGCTCACCCTTGTCGCAGCCGATTTTTCCTATCTCGCCGCGTGGCTGCTGCCGCACGCCACGTTCGAGTGGGATTATCTGCTCTGGTCGACGAACTTCCTGTCGCCGACGGTGGAAGTCCTGCACTTCAACACCTGGACGCCGACACTGCCGGTCTTCTTCGGGACGCTGTACGGCGTGACACGCGCACTGCAGGCCCGGTCGATCGGATGGATCGTGCTGAGCGCCGCCATGCTGGCGGTGCTCTTTCAGTTCAAGCCGTTTGCGTTCATGGTGGTGGCGGCCGGCCTGGCGCCGGCGGCGCTCTTCGCCTGGCGGATGGCCGACGGACGGAGACTGGCGGCCACGCTCGTCCTCGCAGCCGTCTTCACGCTGCCGTTCGTCTACGCGATCGCCACCCAACAGGATCGGCGCTCGCGGTTCCTGATCGATCCGTTTCTGCTGCCGCGCAGGATGCTGCTCAAGCTGAATCTCGAGGCATGGCTCGACAGTGCCGTCGCGCCCGCGGCGCCCGTACTGCGCCACCCCCTCGTGCTGATCGCCGCAACGATCCTGTTCTTCGCCGGCGGCCTCGGCGTCCGCTGGCTGGGCCTGCCCGGCGTCTGGCGGGCCGTGCGGCGCCGGATGCCTGAAGACGCCACGGCCTGGAGCGTCGCGGGCTGGTGCGCTGCGGCCGGCATCCTGATTCCATTCGTGCTGACGACCGACCCCTACGTCGATACGCTGCAGTTCTATCAGGCCGGCCTTTACCTGCTGTGGATCTTCACCGCCGCCGCGCTGCTGCGCATTCGCGTGCCCGCGCTGCGCGCTGCGGCGGTCGCGGCCTCCATCCTCGTCTCGCTGCCGACGACCGTGCATTTCCTCTCCCTGAAATGGACCGACGATCGGCGCGAGCCGCGCGTCAGCATCAGCCGCGGCGAGGTCGCGATCGCCAACACGCTGCACGGCACCGATCCGGAGCAGACGGTGGTGCTCCACGATCATCCGGAGAGCCCGTCGCTCATCGCGATCCTGGCGGAACGGCGCGTGGTGCTCGGGTGGGGACATCCGTATTACGCGGTCGGAAGCGCCGGGCGCCTGAACGACGTCAATGCCTTCTTCAGCTCGGCGGACGGCAGTCCGACGGCCGCGTTCGATCTCCTCCGCCGGTATCACGTCACGCACGTGATCGTCACGAGCGCCGATCACGTCAACGCCGCAGTGCTGTCGCGGTTGACGCCCATCAACCGGTTCCCGGACGTCACGCTCTACGAGGTCCCGTCGGGACTGTGAGTCTGCGGAGCGCGATCCGGCTCGTTGTCGCGGTCGGGCTGACCGCCTACGTGTTGTGGGCGTCGGACCCGGCCGGCGTGATCGGCGCCGCGCGAGGCGCCGACCTGCGCTGGATCGCCGGCGCCGTCGCGCTCGTGTTCGTCGATCGCACGCTGATGGCGCTGCGCTGGATCGATCTGCTGGAAGCGCTGACGCCTGGGTCGCGGCCGCCGTTCTTCGCCGTGCTCCGCGTGTTCTTCGTCAGCTCGTTCGTCAGCAACTTCGTGCCGAGCGTGGCGGCCGATTCGTATCGCGCCTACGCGCTGTCGCGCTACGACGTGCACCTGGCGGAGTCGGCGGCTTCGGTGCTGCTGGATCGGCTGCTCGGGATCGTCTCGGTCGCGATCGTCGCCGCCGGGGCGCTGCCGTTCGCGTCGCGGCTCGGCGTCCCGTCGGGTGTCGTGTGGCTGCTGGCCCTGACGATGGCGGGCTGCGCGGTGTCGGGTGCGATCGTGCTGAGCGACCGCGCCGCCGCGGCAGTGGTGGCGCTCGCGCGGATGCTGCCGGTGCCCCTCCTCCACCGCGTGACGGCGTCACTCACAGAGGCGGTTCGCCGCTATGCGCAGTACCACGGCGTCCTCCTCCGGGTGCTGGTGCTCTCCATCGCGGTGCAGCTGATCCGCATCGCGCAGGCGTACTGCCTCGGCGTGGCACTGGGGCTGACCGTCCCGGCGATCGCATATTGCGCGTTCGTGCCGATCATCGTGCTGTTGATCCAGGTGCCCGTGACTATCAATGGCCTCGGCACGGCTCAGCTGGCCTTCAAGTATCTGTTCGTGCCCGCCGGCGCTGCCGCCCCGGCGGCTTTCGCGTTATCGGTGCTGTTTCTGGCACTTGGGGTGCTCGGCACCGTGCCGGGGGCTGTTCTGTACGTAGCCGACTACACCGCGCGACGTCCGGCCGAGTAGGCTCGAATCTTGCTCCATTGGTGTCGAGCTTAGTTATGTTCAACGCAAGGAGACAACCAATGCGACGCGTGCTACATACGGCGCTCCTCACGACGGCGATGGCCCTGCCAGCGACCTTCGCGGCCGCCGCACCGCAGCAGCCGACCTTCAACACCAACCGCCAGGTCACCTTCGTCCTCAACGGAGGCGAGCGCCACACCGGCACCCTCGTGTACCACAACACCGCCGACTTCAGCCTGATCGAGAACGGAACCGAACACGCCTATCCGGCCTCCAACATCGCGATGATCGATTTCGGGGCGGGCGATCCCGCCGCAGCCGAACTCAACCAGCTGCCGACCGGCACTACCTCCGAGCTCCAGCGCAACATGCTGGTGCTGCGCGACGGCAACGTCATCCACGGCAAGGTCTACACGATCAAGGAAAGCAGCCTCACGATCGACCCAGCGTCGGGCGGACGCCAGGACGTCAACCTGGGCAACGTCAGCCGCCTGTACATGAACGCCGACGCGGCGCGCTCGGCGTTTGCGTCGGTGCTCGCCACGGCCCCGGCGCCGACGGCGACCGGGACCACCGGTCAGGTGCTGCCGGCCGGCGCGATTCAGGTCAACGCAAATCAGTCGTGGACCGACACGGGCATCACCGTCGGCAAGGGCGCCCGGATCGCCTTCTCGACGACCGGCCAGGTGGCCATCCGCCAGAACAGCACCGACATGATCGGCCCTGACGGCAGCGGCACCGAAAACCGCGCCGGAGCGCCTGTGCCGGCGGCCGCCGTCGGCGCGCTGATCGGCCGCGTCGGCTCCGGAACGCCCTTCCCGATCGGCTCGAACTCGCAGCCGATCACGATGCCGGCGAACGGCCGCCTCTATCTCGGCGTCAACGATGCCGGCGCCAGCGACAACTCCGGCGCGTTCGTCGTGACCATCGTTCGGTAGAGTGCCATCCGGCCGCGGGGCGGACTCGTCCCGCGGCGTCTCCATTGCCGCAGGACTCCCGGGCGCGGGCTCAGCCGCAAGCGCGGCCGCGATCCCGATCAGGGTGTAACGGGAAGGGTCGCGACGTGCCGCTCAGGATCCCGCTTGACCTGATAGGCCCGCTTGAGGAACTTGGCGTAGGGCACGAACTGCTTCATGGCGCCGACGTTGACCTGACAGGGGCTCAGGCAGGTCGGGCAGACGCTGTCCTTCAGATGCTGGCGGTGCTTCAGGTTCTCCGCCTTGAAGTACAGCGACTCGACGGATTCGTCGAGCACGTTGCCGATCTTCTCGGAGTTCTCGCAGTAGTGCAGATCGCCGTTCGGATTCAGCAGCAGCCCCTGGCTCTGGAACGGGCACGGCATCGTACGGTGATAGCCGTTGGCGATCATGTCGGCGTAGTGCAGGTACATGAAGGCCTGGCCGCTCAGCACCGATTCTTCCTGCACGCGATCGAGAAAGAACCGGCGCATGAACTGCTCTTCGCGCGCCTTGAATCCGACTTTCTCCTCGAGGCCCTTGTTGTGGAGCATCGCGTCGGTGAAGCGGAGCATGTTGAAGACGACGTCGAGCCCCTTGGTCCGCGCCCAGGCGAGGATGTTCTCGGCGTCTTCCATGTTGGTCGCAAAGATCGTCGAGGCGATGCCGAACTGGAAGTTCGCGTGCTCCCTGGCGAGTGCCTGCATCGCCTCGATCGTCTTGCCGGCGCGTTCGAACGCCTGCTTGACGTGGCGGACCTGCGCATGGACGTCGCCGATGCCGTCGAGCGAGACGCGGATGCTGACGAGCAGTCCGTTCTCCGCGCAGAACTTCACGATCTTGGTCAACATCGGGATCGCGCGCGTCGGCGTCAGACCCGTGGTGTTGATGCCGATCTTCCGCAGCCGGGGCAGGTGCTTGTGAAAGAGCGCCACCATCTCCGGTAGATCGAGACGCGTCGTCGGCTCGCCGCCCGAGATGTTCAGGTTCTCGACCGCGCCCCAGAACGGACTCGCCAGCGCCGGCTCGAGCTGCGCGAGCGTCATGTCGCTCTTGCGATCGCCGAACTTCCAGTTCGAGCACATCTCGCACTTGGCGTCGCACACCCAGGTGCAGTTGTAGATCAGCACCGTCGGCCGGATCGGGTGGATGCGCGAGTTGATGAACGTGTTGACGAGGTCGCGCGGCACGCCAGCCGCCGTCTTCGCCAGGTAGTTCAGCCGGAACCTGTTGGTGGACACGGACTTGTCTATTCTAGCAGAGTGACGCGACGGCCGTGCGCCGAACCCGAGGCCAGGGGGAAACGCTAAAAGAACTTCTTGGCGAACCCGAGCGCGCCCTGCTTCCACGGAACGCGGTGGGAGACGCCGGAGGCGTCTCGGAACTGGTCGCGGTGCGCGAGATACCACTCGAAGTTGCGCAGCAGCGCGTCGCGGTTCGAGAACTTCGGCGTATACCCAATCCCCCGCTCCGCCTTCTCGATGCCGACGACGGAGTCCTTCGCCGCTGTTTCGTAGACCCACTTGTAGAGCGGCGACAGCCCGAGCGCCTCGAGCACCCGCAGCGTCAGGATGGCGGGCGCGGCTGGCAGGCCGGTAATCTTCTTCCCGAATCCCGCCTTGTCGAGGACCGCCTGGTAGTCCTCGCGCATCGTCAGGAACTGCTTCGCGCCGATGTTGAACGTGTCGTTGACGCGTTCGGGCGGCAGCGTCAGGCACAGCAGAATGGCCCCGCAGAGATCCTCGACGTCGAGCAGCTGGTAGCGGTTTCGGCCGTTGCCGAGAATCGGAAACCCTCGCCCGTCGGCCGCCCAATCGTAGAACAACGCGAAGACGCCGAGCCGCTCCGGGCCGACGAACGATTTCGGCCTGATGATCGGAACGGTGACCCCCTGCCGGCGGAACTCGTCGCAGACCTCTTCAGCCTCGACCTTGGCCTTGCCGTAGGGTCCCACGGAATGGAGCGGATCGGTCTCGACGACCGGGATGTGCTGCGGAATGCCGTAGACCGCGGTCGACGAGATGTGCACGACGCGGCTGACGCCGTGCGCCTTCGCCGACTCGAGCACGCGCCGCGTGCCGTCGACGTCGGTCGTGTGGATGTCGTCGGGCGGATAGAGCGGCAGCGCTGCCGCGCAGTGGACGACCAGATCGACGCCAGCCATGGCGGTCTCGACGTCGGCCGGTTTGCGGATGTCGCCGCGCACGACCCGCACGACGCCCTGCAGATCCGGGTAGGGAAAATCAGCGATGTCGAGTGAGACCAGGCCGTAGCCGCGGTCGCGCAGGTAGCGAAGCAGGTTGACGCCGAGGAACCCGGCGCCGCCGGTCACGAGAACGGTGCTCATGCGACGCGACGCGTCAGCGGGCCGCTTCCGCGGGAAGCGGGGGCTGCTGCGGCGCGGCGGGCCGTACGGCGCGGGCCAGATTGCCGAGGATCGTCGGATACGCCTCGCAGGGCGTCCAGCAGTGCGGGCAGCTCTCGTCGATCACGTCCTGCCGCCGCGCCGTGCGGACCGGCGAATCCCACAGCGCCTTCAGGTCGAACCCGTTGTCGCGCAGATTACCGACCTGCGCGTCCCAGATCGAGCAGGCGAAGACGTTCCAGTACGGATCGATGAAGCACGAGGTCGAGAGCGCGGTACACGGCAGCGGCGAGCGGCCCGTCTCGTAGTACGCGCCGACCAGCGCCTGGTAGCGGTGCTCGAGGAAATTCACCGGATGGATGCCGGTGCCGATGGCGCGGCGATGATCTTCGATCGCCTTCACGACCTTGGCATGTTCGGGCGCCATACGCGAGCCGACGCCCTTGTTGTCGTAGTAGTGTCCCGATTCGTGGCCGATGTTCAGGTGCATTTCGCGGCGGTCGAAATCGGGGATGGCCTCGCGGATCGCGGCGACCGTCTCGTCGACGAGCCCGGCATTCTTGCCGAGCAGCGTCATGCCGATCACGGTCTGGAAGTGCGGGCCGTTGAGAGCACGCAGCCGTCGGAAGGTGGCGATCCCCTTGTCCCAGGCGCCCGGCAGGCCGCGCATCTCTTCGTGCACCGCCTTGGGACCGTCGATGCTGATCGTGACCATCAGCCGCCCGATGCCGCGTTTCAAGGTGTTCTCGACGAGCTTCACCGTCTTGTCGCCGAACCAGCCGGTCGTCGGAAAGCTGACCAGATAGAGCGACCGGCAGGACGTCTGGATCGCCGCCATCACCTCGTCGATGTCGCGGCGCATCATCAGCTCGCCGCCGGTGAGCTGCACCCACTTGAACTGCGGCCAGCGCTCGAAGAACAGCGCGATCTCCGCCGGCGTCATCTCGTTCACGCTCTTCTTCTGCCAGATGTTGCACATCTCGCAGCGGAAGTTGCAGTGGTAGGTGGCGACGAACGTGACTTTGTACGGGAGGGCCGGGCTGCGGACGTTGGCGCTGACAATCGCCGCGCCAAAGCCGATCTGTTTGGTCAGCATCCTGCGTTCAAGAACATGTCGATCGTAACAGACGGCCCCGTCGAGGTCAATGCCGCCTTGACCCTTACCTCGGCGTTTCCATATACTTACTGGGATCTGAGCTTGTCTGCCGACCGCGTCACGGTTGTCGTTCCGACAAAAAACGAAGAAGGGCTGATCGGCGAGATCGTCGACAGTGTACGCCCGTACGCCGACGAAGTACTCGTCATCGACGGCCACTCGACCGATCGCACGCGCGAGATCGCCGGACAGCACGGCGCACGGGTCGAGCTCGACGGCGGCAAGGGCAAGGGGGAGGCCCTGCGCCGCGCGCTCGAGACCGCCGCCAGCGAGATCGTGGTGTTCATCGACGCCGACGGCTCCCACGATCCCAAGGACATCCCGGCCCTGGTCGGCCCGATCAAGGCCGGCGCGGCCGACATGGTCATCGGGTCGCGCGGCAAGGGCGGAAGCGACGAACTGCACGGGACGCTCGAGCAGTTCATCCGCTACAGCGGCTCGCAGATCATCATGCTGGCCATCAATTACCGCTTCGGCTCGCGCCTGACCGACAGCCAGAACGGCTTCCGGGCCATCCGCCGCGACGTCGGACGCAAGCTCGGGCTCAAGTCGAACCTGACGACCATCGAGCAGGAAATGCTGATGCGGGCGCTGAAGCTCGGCTACCGGGTCGACGAAGTGCCGACCCACGAGTACGAGCGGCGCTGGGGCACCTCGAAAGTCAGCGTTTGGAAGCTGTGGGCGGCGTACCTGTGGTCGTTCTTCCGCAATCTGATGTGACGGCGTCCCTGCGCGCGCGCCTCTGGCTGCTGCTGATCGTCGCCGCCGGAGCGTTCCTGCGTTTCTACAACCTGGGCTGGGGCGCCCCCTACTACCACTTCCACATCGACGAGCACGTGGTGTTCGCGGCCGCGGATGCCATGACCCGCAGCTTCCGCGAGGCGGCGATGTCGCCCAAGTTCTTCATGTACTCGCCGGGGCCGATGTACGTGCTGCTCGTGGTCCGGAAGCTCTACGAAATCGCCGCCCGCCATCCGCTGCTGCTGAACGCCCCGCGCGACGAAGTCACGTTCATGATCATGGGGCGCCTGATCTCGGCAGCCGTCGGCACGGCGACGATTCCCGTGGTCTACGCGATCGCCCGGCGAATCGGCGGGGTGCGCGCGGGCCTGCTGGCGGCGGCGCTCGTCGCGTTCGGCGTGATGCACCTGCGTGAGTCGCATTTCTTCACCGTCGACATCCCGATGACCTTCTTCAGCGTGGTCACCCTCTATGCGCTGATGCGGGTCCTGGAGCGCGGCATCAGCCTGCCTCGAGACGTCGCTGTCGGGGCCGCGTTCGCGGCGGCACTGCTGTGCAAGTACACCGCGGTGTTTCTCGCGCCAGTGATCGGACTCGCCTACGTCCTGGCGGCCCCGTCGCTCGACGTCGCCGGCATGCTGCGCCGCGCCATCCGCGCGTGCGTCCCGGGCCTCATCGCCCTCGTGCTGTTCTTCGTCGCGGATCCTCTGCCGCTGCTCTACTGGGACAAGGCGCGCACCGACATCCGCGACTGGGTGACGGCGCCGCTCACCGGCGCGTGGAAGCCGATCTGGACCGCCCAGTTCGCCGATGTGGCCTCTCCGCACCTGTTCTGGTTCACCAACCTGCTGTGGTGGGGACTCGGTCCTGCCTTCGAGCTGGCCGGGCTCGCCGGAGTCGTCTGGCTGTTCTGGAAGAAAGAGCGCGGCGCCGCCGTCGGCGCGGCGTTCACGGTCGCTTACGTTCTCGTCGCCGGCCGCACGATTACTCCGTTTGCACGTTATGCCGTGCCGCTGGTGCCGGCGCTCGCGATCGCGGCCGGCGTACTCGGCTCGGATCTCGTCGCAGCGCCGCGCCGCCGGCTGGGCCTCGCGGTCAACTGGATCGTGGTCGGCACCACGGCGCTCTGGGCCGCCGCCTATCTTCACGTCTTCGTCGCCCCGGACGCGCGGCTCACGGCGTCAGCCTGGGTCCTCCACCACGTGCCGCTCGGCGCGAAGGTGCTGATCGAACCGTCCCAGAACATGGTGCCGTTCGGCGAATACCTGACCCGGACCGATTTCAACCGGGATTACCTGCTGCGTCCGTCCGAGCACGGCGGCGTGCGCGACGACCAGTACCACTTCGTGGCACTCGACACCTACGTCTATCTCTACGATCGCCACGTGCCGGAAGACGCCAAGCGCGCCTACATCGAGTCGCGCCTCGCGCAGGTAGACTACATCGTGATGGACGACACCTACCTGCAGTTCTACCAGCACCTGCCGGAAGGACCGCACGCCGCCGTCAAGAAGTACTACGACGATCTCTTCGCCGGCCGTCTCGGTTTCGAGCAGATCAAGACATTCAAGGTCTATCCGTCGCTGTTCGGTGTGCAGATCGATGACGACGCCGCGGAGCTGACGTTCCGCCTCTTCGATCATCCGCGCGTGTTCGTCTTCAAGCGCGCCGGCGCGCCGGCCTTCGGCGGATGACCGTCTTCGTCACCGGGGGCACCGGCTTCATCGGCGGGCGGTTGATGCCCCAGTTGATCGATCGCTTCGGCGCCGCCAGTATCACCCTGCTCTCGCACACGGCCAGCAAGCCGCACGAAGCCGCCGCCGCCGAGCGTTTCCGCCAGGCGGGGGTCACGGTGATCGAGGGCGACCTGACCCAGGCGCCGATCTCTGCCTCTGCTCCGCCGCCCCGCGTCGACCTCGTGTTCCACCTCGGCGCGAACATCGACACCGATACGCCCGAAGAAGAGCACCGCGTCAACGACGCCGGCACGGCGAACCTGCTCGCCTGGCTGGGTGAATCGATCCGCGGCGGACGCCTCGTCTACACCAGCTCCATCGCCGTCCACGATCGCGCCGGCATTGCGAGCGGGCCCATCACGGAGACGTCACCCTACACGCCGCGCACCGCCTACGGCGTCACCAAGCTCGGCGGCGAACGCATCATTCAGGACGCCGCGGCGCGCCTGGGATACACGTGGACGATCAACCGGCTGCCGACCGTCTACGGTCCGGGCGGCAAGCAGGGCGGCATGTTCGATTTGCTGATCACCGGCGTGCAGGGGGGTGGGCTGATCAGCCGCGTCAACTGGCCCGGCAAGACGTCGGTCATCTTCGTCGACGACGTCGGCGCGATTCTGATCGATCTCGGCGTGCGCGCCGACGCGGCCAACGAGATCTACTGCCTTGGCAGCGGTGAGGACGTCACGCTTGCGGATATCGCAACCGACATTGCGGCCGTCCTGGCCCGCCGCCAGCGCCCTTTGCGTGTGCCGGGCTTCGCGTGGAGCGTGATGCGGCGTGTGGCCTGGAGCCCGCTCGTCGGCGCGCTGGTGCCCCGCCGACTGCACGTCACCTACTGGCGACTCACGCTCGTCGTCGACGACGGCTTCTGGTACGACGCGCGGAAGTTCCTGTCGCAGAACCGGCTGCCGCTGGTGATGCTGCCGGAAGGGCTGCGCCGAACGCTGGAGACAGAGTCGGGCGCCGTCGTTTCTACGCGAGATATCTGACGCGCGACACTTCTGTACCGAACAAGATACTGGCTCGTCCGACTGTCGCCGACGCCGCTCGTCAGCGGAAGTACTTCAGCGCCGACGCCCCCGCCACGCTGCACCCCTTGCACGTGCCGGTGAACTGGCTGTCGCACAGTTTCCAGGCCTTCAGCGCCGGCTTGTAGAAGCCGGTGATCCAGTCGGTGCCGTCGACGACCTGCACGGTGTTGTTGTCGAGCAGCGTCGAGACCCAGTGCGACGGCGTGCCCGAGCAGGCGTCGCCGTGCTGTGTGCGCGCGTGATCCGCCTGGTTGATGGCGGTGCAGAACGCATTGCCGAACGGGATCACGACTGTCGGCTGCCCGATGTCGTAGGAGGTGATTCGCAGGTGCTGCCGGTTGAACGTGACGTCCTCGGTTTCGGCCGTACACGTCGGATCGAAATTCCGCATGACCGTGGCGACCGGCACCGTGGAGTCGGAGAAGTCGAGCAGGAACTGGCGCGCCAGCGCCCCCACTTCCTTCACCGAATCGTGCAGCGACAGGAACGCGGCGCCGCTGACGCTCTGCGTGAACGTCGGCGCCTGCCCGGCGAAGCCGTAGTGGTCGACGAGCGTCAGCGTGATCGTCACGTCGAGCGGTGTCGAGGCGGTCGACGGCGCCGTCCAGTTCACGCTGGCGCCGCTGCCGCTGAACGTCCCGACGGTGGCCGACCACTGGTACTCGAGCTGCGCCGCCGGCGTGTCGTCGTCGTGCGCCTTGGCCGAGACCGCGATCGTCTCGCCGACGTCGGCGAAGTTCGCCGGCTCCTGCGGCGCGCGGCTCCCCTGCACGGTGAACGAATCGATCACCGGCAGGGCGTTGGCCGGCGGGGTCTGCGAGCCGCCACCGCCGCCACCGCCGCCCGTACTCGGCGACGTCGGCTGCTTCGAGCCGCCGCACGCCGCCAGGCACAGCGAACCGGCGGCCGCCAACGCGATCGCGCAGACGAGCCTCGCCTTATGCACTGATCAACTCGCCGCGAACCGGAGGCGTCTCCCGGATTTCCTTGATGACGTAGGTCGGCTTGTCCTGCGACTCGTGATAGGTCCGCGCCATCAACTCGGCGACGAGGCCGGTCGCCAGAAACTGCATGCCGCCGAGAATCAACGCGATGCTGACGAACAGCAGCGGGCGGTTCGCCGACTGGTAGCCGAAGAACCGCTCGTAGACGACGCGCGCGCCGGCGAGGAAGCCGAAAAGATTCAGGATCATGCCGACGCTGCCGAACATCTGCAGCGGACGAGTCGAATAGCTGCTCAAGAACTTCACCGTCATGAGGTCGAGGATCACGCGGAAGGTCCGGGTGATGCCATAGTGCGATTTGCCGTGCGTGCGCTTGCGGTGATTCACCGCCCGCTCGCCGATGGTCACGCCGAATTCGCTGGCGATCGCCGGCAGGAAGCGGTGCATCTCACCATAGAGCTTCATCTGCTTCACGACTTCGGCGCGGAACACCTTCAACGAGCAGCCGTAGTCGTGCAGCCGGACGCCGGTGGCACGGGAGATCACCGCGTTGGCGATCATCGACGGCAGCCGCCGGTTGAGGAACGGATCCTTGCGGTCCTTGCGCCAGCCGCAGACGATGTCGAGTTTCTGCGATTCGAGCATGTCGACCAGCGCGGGAATGTCGGCCGGATCGTTCTGCCGATCGCCGTCGGAGGTGATGATGCAGGCGCCGCGGGCGTGGCGGAAGCCCGCCGCGAACGCCGCCGTCTGGCCGAAGTTGCGCCGGAACCGGATCACCCGCAGGCGGCTGTCTTTGGCCTGCAGCGCCGCGAGCAGGGTAAACGTCTCGTCGGTACTCCCGTCGTCGACCATCACCAGCTCGTACGTGCGGCCGAAGGCCGTCAGCGTCGTGGTCAGCTCGCGGTAGAGGTCGTCGACGTTCGGCGCCTCGTTCCGCATCGGAATGACGACGGAGATTTCCGGACCCATCTACTTGTAAACGCTTGATTATACAGCAGCTAACGCCTGAACGCGAGCTTGGTGGTGGGAGCCGTTTCGTAGAGCGAAACGATCTTGTCGTAGAAGGCCTGCGCGATGACCTGATAGCCGGCATCGGTCGGATGCAGGCCGTCGGACCCGATGAGACCCAGGTCGCCGTGGAACGCGCCATTGATGTCGACCAGGGTGTAGTTGCGGAGCGCCGCCAGGTTTGCGAGCTGGGTGTTGAACGGCGGCACCGCGTTGGCATTGCTCGATCCCTGCAGGTCGGGGTTCATCGGCGGCAGCGTCGCGAGGAACACCTGCACGCCGTGGTCGGTGGCGTGCTGCCCCAGTACGGCGATCGCCGTGATGGCCGGACCGATGGCCGCGGTCTGCCGGGCCAGCAGGTCGTTGGCGCCGTCCAAGATAAAGACGACTTGCGGCGTTTCGCGCGCGAGCGCCGCATCGAAGCGCGCCAAGGTCGCCGGATCGACGGCCTGCTGGCCGCCGTATCCGTCGTCGGCGACGACGATGGACTGCGTGCTGTAGCGGGTCTGCAGCATCGTCTGCAGCTTGATGGTGTAGGAGTTGGCCATCAATTCCAGCGGCGCGTGTCTGACCTTCCCTTCCGTCTCGCTGTCGCCGAAACCGAGATACTTGGTGTAGGTGAGCTGGGGAACCGGCGCGGGATCGATGCTCACCGCAAACGCGCATTCAGCACGGTCGCCGGCGGCGTCCGTCGTCGTGCACGAGACCGGGGTAGAACCGACCGGGAAGCTCGAGCCCGAGTTCGGCGAACAGGTCGTGGAGAGCGGCGCCTTGCCGCCGGTGGCCGTCGGGCTGCTGTATGTGACGCTCGCGTCGATGGCGTCGACGCCGGCGCGCGCCGACACGTTCGCCGGACACACGACGGCAAGCGTCGGCGTCGGCGCGGTCGGCCGGTGGCCGGAACAGCCGGCCCAGAGCAGGAGCCCAACGCCAACGATCGAGAGCCTGATTGTAGAGGTTCGCAGGGTGCGGATCACAGTCGTACGTGAACCGCCAATTATACCCTGTTTGAGCTCTTCAGGCTACCCCGGGGGGTCGGACGCCTCGGCGCTCCTGATACCCGTGCGTCGCTGCCACGCGATCCAGGCAGCCCCGATGACGAGAGCCGCGCCCGCCAAGCTGAAGCCGATCTGGCCGGCGTGGTCCTGCAGGAAGGCGAACGCACGGTCGCCGTACCAGATCGCCAGCAGCCCCTCGCCGCCGTAGCGGATGATGCGTGCAATGAAGATCGCCGTCGCGAACTGCCACACGGGAATGGCCGCGACGCCCGCCATGAGGACGAAAATCTTGAACGGCGCCGGCGGCGGCAGCAGCGCCGGCACGACGATCGCCAGCAGCCCGTAGCGCTGGATCAACACCATCGCGCGGTCGACGTGATGATCCTTGAACCGCCTGCGGAGGAAGGCCTCGCCTCCCTTGCGCGCGAGGTAGTAGATCGACAGGCATCCGAGCACCGACCCGATCGTCGAGATCAGCGCGTAGTAGACGAGCAGATGGGGACGCTGCATCACCATCCCGATGATCATGATGTCGTTGACCTCGGGGAAGGAGAGAAACGAGGAGTCGAGATAGGCGATCAGGAACAGGCCCGGGCCGCCCATCGCCACGGCGGCAGCTTGGATCGCCGCGAGAAAACTCTTCACTGGTCAAATAGTAGACTAAGTGCCGCCGGCCACGATGACCACGAAGCGCGCATCTCTTCTTTGTGGCGTCGGCGCAGGTGCGGTCGGGCTCGCGGGCGCGGTGCATTACTGGCGCGCGGGGCTGGCACTCGCCCACTACGACGCGCGCGCGCATCTCGTGGTGGCGCGCCGCGTCCTCGACAGCCTCACGCCGGGATGGCAGCAGGTCGGCGCCGTATGGCTGCCGCTGCCCCACCTGCTCAACCTGCTGCCGATCCAGAACGACGCGCTCTATCGCAGCGGCGCCTCGGCCATCGCCATTTCGGTGCTCTCGATGGCGGTCGCGGCGGCCGCCGCCGCGCACCTGATTCACCGCGCGACCGGGTCGCTCAGCGGCGGCGCTGCCACGGCGGCGCTGCTGATGCTCAATCCCGACGTGCTCTACCTGCAGAGCACGCCGATGACCGAGCCGCTGCTGTTCGGCACGACCTTCCTCGCGGTCGCGTCGATCGCCGCATGGTGTTGTCCGCCTTCGCTCGCGGGCGTGAGCTCCGGCGAAACGTCAACCGGATCGACCAAGGCCGCCGGCTGGGCGATCGTCGCAGCGACGCTCTCACGCTACGAAGCGTGGCCGATCGTGGCGGCTGCGATCGCGCTGGCCTTCGTCGTGCTGGTTCGGCGCGGCATTCCCGTCGCCGCGGCGCTGCGGGCGGTGCGCGGGCTCGCGTGGTGGCCCCTGTGGACGGTCGCCGCGTTCCTGGTGAACAGCAAGGTGACGGTCGGCGCGTGGTTCGTCTCGAGCGGCTTCTTCGTCCCCGACAATCCCGCTCTCTGGCACCCCTGGCTCGCGTGGACGGAACTCTGGAACGGGCTCGTGGAGCTGACCGGCTCGTTCCTGCCCTGGGCGGCGGCGGCCTCGGCGATCGGCGTGGCCATATTCGCCCTGCAGCGGCGCGCCCCGCGATGGGCGGCGGCGACCGAACGCCAGCGCTCGGCGCTCCTCTTCGTCCTCGCGCTGGCCGCCTGCGCGGCGCTGCCGTGGTCGGCGTATGTCAAGGGACATCCCGTGCGCATCCGCTACGATGTGCCGCTCGTGGCCGCGGCCGCGATCCTCACGGGCGCCGGCGTCGCCTTGCTGCCCAATCGCATCCGGCCGGCGGTGGCCGTCGTCGCCGTCACGATCGCCGTCTGGCAGGCGCCGCCGTTTCAGGCGAACGCGCCGGTCGTGGTCGAATCGCAGCGCGAAGCCGCGTTCCAGCGGGGACGCGAGGCCGTCACCACCTATCTCCGCGCGCACTGGGACGGGCAGCCGATCATGATGAGCATGGGGTCACTCGCCCACTACATGCACGACCTGTCGGCCGACGGCTTCGCCATCGCCGATTTCCTGCACGAGGGCAACGGCGAGATCTGGATCCACGCCGTGCGCCATCCGTCACCCTATGTCGACTGGATCGCCATCCAGGAGCCTCCCGAAGGCGGCGACGCGCTCTTCTGGCAGGCGCACCACGACGACAACTTCCTGAGCGGGTTCGAACGGGTCGCCGCCGGCGGGAACGTGGCGCTCTATCGAAAGAGGAAGGATGCGAAGGAGGGCGAAGGAGCGAAGGAGCATGCCGCTTCGGCTCCTTCGCCCTCCTTCGCCTCCTTCAGAACCGGAGACCCGCGGTGAAATTGAACTGCCAGGTCCCGAGATCGAGCGTGTCGCCCAGGAATCCGTCCTGCAGGAGATTCTTGCCCTCTGCGCGCTGCCATCGAAACTCGCCACCCACCGTCCAGTTCGACACCGGCGCGCGCACGCCGGCGAGCACGACCGGACCGGTGGCCACGCCATCCGTCGAGTAGGACCCTGGGAAGATCGATCCGTCGACGTCGACGAACTCGCCGACCTCGCTGTAGTGATAGCGGATCGCCACGAGCCCGGCGCCGACATAGGGCTCGACCTTGCTGCCCCTGGGCAGGATCAGATAGCGGCCGGTGAACGACACCGGAATCTGGCGCAGCTTCAGATCCTGTTGGATCTCATCGCCGGTCGAATGCGTGAGATCGGCATAGACGCTCGGAACCAGGCGCTGCGCGAACTGCACGCCGACGCCGACTTCGATGTTGGGGTGCACCGCATAGAGGAACTCGCCGCCGCCGATCGCCCCGTTGAAGTCGCTCACCACGAACAGCAGCGGTTGCGCGCTGATCAGATCGTTGACGAGCACGTCGGTACTCGGACGCGAATCGATGCCCCGCAGTCCGAGGTAGCCCAAAGAAAAATCGACCGTCGCGCGCGAGTCGTGCGACGAGGACGAGGACGTGCCCACCTGTTGAATCTGCGCGAACGCCGCGGCAGGAACCAGCAGGAGCGCGAGCGCGCTCGTGCAGACGATCCGTTTCGTCATCGAAGCTACCTCCTCACGGCCGGCCGCGGTCCCGCTGGTGCGTGCGCAGGAGGCAGGACACGGCGCCGATACCGCCGCGTCAGCACGTTGGGTGCCAGCGCGGCTGACACCGCGAACACGGCCCGGATGGAGACCCGTACTGTCTTCCGGACAGGTCAGGCCGTCCCCGAACGAGCACGCACCACGGCGACCATCGCGTCGTGAATCCGTCCATTCGAGGCCACCACTTCTCCACGGCGCGAGTCGAACGGCCCGCCCAACAGGCCGCTGACGCGGCCGCCGGCTTCGTCGACCATCAGCGCGCCCGCGGAGATGTCCCAGGGGTTGAGCTTGACCTCCCAGAAGCCATCGAGACGGCCCGCCGCCACGTACGCCATGTCGATGGCCGCCGATCCCAGCCGCCGGACGGCGCGCGCGTGCCGCAGGAAGTCGCCGAAGAGATCCAACATCGCGCCGCTGTCGGTCTGCACCGAATAGGGAAACCCGGTACAGAGCAGCGCGTCGATCAGCGTGTCGGCCGACGACACGCGCATCGGCGCGCCGTTGAGCCAGGCGCCGATCCCGCGCTCGGCGGTGAAGAGCTCGCGGCGCGACGGGTCGTAGATCGCCGACACGATCGGCTGTCCGTGATGCTCGAGCGAACAGGCGCAACAAAAGATCGGCAGCCCGTGCGCGTAGTTGGTGGTGCCATCCACGGGATCGAGCACCCACGTATATTCCGCGTCGCGATGGCGATCGCCGCCGCTGGCGAACTCCTCGGCCAGCACCAGGTGGTCGGGAAAGCGCTCGGCGACGAGCGCGCGGAACATCGTTTCCACCTCGCGGTCGATCTGCGTGACGAGGTCGATCGCGCCCTTCTTTTCGATTCGCAGGTGATCGATGCCGGCCAGCTGCATGGCGCCCGCACGGGTGACCGCCTGCACGGCGGTGGCGAGGAACTTCGGGGAAATCGCGTCAGGCACCGGCGGCGAGCTTTTTCACCATGTAGACTTCCGTGCCGCCGCCCGGCGCCCGCGTCAGCTGCACGTCGTCCATGAAACTGCGCATGAAGAAGATGCCGCGGCCGCTCGATTTCAGGATGTTCTCGGGCGCCAGCGGATCGGCGACCCCCTCGGGATCGAAGCCCCGCCCCTGGTCGGTGACGCGGACGACGAGCTGCTGCGGCTCGTCGATCGGCGTGAAGGCGAACTCGATCGTGACCAGCTTGCCGGGATCCTCGCGATTGCCGTGCTTGATGGCGTTGATCACCGACTCACGGACGGCGACGCCAACCCAGTGGACGGCGTCTTCGTCGAACGCGGCCAGGTGGCTCATGCGATCGCAGAGGACCTGCACGAGGTCCACCATGTCGAAGACGCTCGGAATCTGCAGCCGCACGAGGCCGCCGGGCACCGCCATTGAAGGGCTAGGATAATACAATATGGTTGCCTGATGACTTCGACCACCGGTTTCGCCGTCGTTCCCCATATTTCCCGCGCCGCCGGCCGCCTGCGCGTGCCGGGCGACAAGTCGATTTCCCACCGCTACGCCATGCTCGCCGCCATCGCCGAAGGAGAATCGCGCCTGACCGGCTACGCGCCTGGCGCCGACTGCGCGGCGACACTCGCCTGCCTCGAGGCGCTCGGCGCGCGGATCGTCCACGAACGCGGCAGCGGCGCGGTCGGGACGATTTCGATTACCGGACTCGGCCCGCGCGGGCTGCGGCCGCCGGCGCGTCCGCTCGACGCGGCGAATTCCGGCACGTCGATGCGGCTCCTCAGCGGGCTGCTCGCCGCGCACCCGTTCACGTCCATGCTCGGCGGCGATGCCTCGCTCTCGCGCCGGCCGATGCGCCGCGTCATCGATCCGCTCACCCGCATGGGCGCCGCGATCGAGTCGCATGGCGGCCTGCCGCCGCTCACCATCCACGGGGCTCCCCTGCGCGCCATCGTCCACGAACCCGAGGTGCCGAGCGCCCAGGTGAAGAGCGCCGTGCTGCTCGCCGGACTTCATGCCGACGGACGAACGATTGTCAAAGAACCGACGCCGACACGTGATCATACGGAGCGCGCCCTGGAGGCGTTCGGCGGCCGCGTCACCCGCGACGCCGATCTCGTCGCGGTCGAGGGCGGGCAGCGGCTGCGTGCGATCACCGCCGCGGTGCCCGGCGACATCTCGTCGGCGCTGTTCTGGCTGGCGCTGGCCGGCGGCACCCCGGATGCCGATCTCGTGATCGACGGTGTCGGGCTGAACCCGAGCCGCACGGCGGTGTTCGACGTGCTGCGGCGCGCCGGTGTGAGCCTGTCGGTCGAGGCCAGCCAGGGGCCCGGCGAGCCGAGCGGCACGCTGCGCGCCCGGTTTGGCGCGCCGGCGTCGTTCGAGGTGACGCCGGCCGACGTGCCGCTGATGATCGACGAGATTCCCGCGCTCGCCGCGATGACGGCGATGCAGCCGGGCGTCTCGATGACGGTGCGGGGCGCCAGGGAGCTGCGCGTCAAGGAGAGCGATCGCATCAGCATGCTGGCGCGCGGCTTCGGCGCCCTCGGCGTCCGCGTCGACGAATACGAGGACGGATTCACGATCCACGGCGGCCCGCCGGCGGGCGGCGAGGCCGACGCGGCCGGCGATCATCGTCTTGCGATGGCGTTCGCCATCGCCGGCAGCCGGGCCACCGGGCCCGTCCACATCATCGGGGCGGACGCGGTCGCGGTGTCGTATCCCGGCTTCTTCGACGAGCTCGAACGGATCGCCACGGGTGCCACTGCATAGCGACAAGATCTACCTCGTGGGCTTCATGACCGCGGGGAAAACGACGGTCGCGCGGCGGCTGGCGGAGCGTCTGGGCTGGCGGGCCGAGGACGTCGACGAATTGATCGAAGCCCGCGAACGGATGACCGTGGCCGACATCTTCGCCAGACACGGCGAGCCTCACTTCCGCAGCGTCGAGCGCGAGATTCTCCGCCTGGTCCTGCCGTTGCGCCACGCCGTGATCGCCACCGGCGGCGGCACCTTCATGGATCCGGAGAGCCGCAAGACCATCAATCTCGACGGCGTATCGGTGTGGCTCGACGTGCCGCTCGAGACGGTCATCGCCCGCCTGCCGTCCGACCGCCGCCGCCCGCTCGCCGCCGATCGCGACCAGATGGAGCGCCTGTTCGCCGCGCGCCAGGCCGCCTACGCGCACGCCCACCACCACATCGACGCCGACGCGCCGCCGGACGAGATCGCCGAGCGCGTCCTCCACGAGGTATGGTCGGGAGGATTGCCATGAGCCGCGCGCCGATCCCTCGTCACTCCGAATCCCCTGACGCCGCCCCGTGCCGTATCTGATCCTCTCCGACATTCACGCGAACCTCGATGCGCTCGAGACCGTGCTCGAGCACGCCGACGGCCGTTGGGATCGCGTGCTGGTGCTCGGCGATCTCGTCGGCTACGGCGCCGAACCCGAAGCGGTGGTCAACCGGGTCCGCGCACTGCAGCCCGACGCCGTCATTCGCGGCAACCATGACAAGGCGGCGTGCGGACTCGACGACGGCAGCCAGTTCAACGCCGTGGCGAGAGCCGCCGCCGTGTGGACCGGGGAGCAGCTGTCGTCCGAAAACCTCGAATACCTGCGGGCGCTGCCGAAGGGTCCGATGGACATCGACGCCCTCACCGCGATCTGTCACGGCGCGCCGTATGACGAGGATCACTACATCTTCGACGGCGCCGACGCGGTGATGGCGTTCGAGTCGGCCGAGCGGCCGCTCTGCCTGTTCGGCCACACGCACCTGCCGATGATCTTCCGCAAGCTCGACGATCACTACGAGGGAGCGCCGCCCGATCCGGATCGCGAGGTGGTGCTGCCGCTGCAGCGCGGCGCCCGCTATCTGGTGAACGTCGGCTCGGTCGGCCAGCCGCGTGACGGAGACCCGCGCGCCGCCTACGGCATCCTCGACGCCGACGCGCGCGAGCTGCGCCTCTACCGGGTTTCCTACCCTGTCGAGAATGCCCAGCGCAAGATCCGGACGGCTGGCCTGCCCGTCTCGCTGGCCAACCGCCTCACGCTCGGGCGCTGAGCGCAGCCGCCGCCCGTCAGCGTTCGCCGCGCGTCGCCTGTCGCGCGGCGCGCTCCTCGCGGCGCTTCAGTTCCATCTGGAAGGCGTCGGTCGCGGCGCGGCTGCCGAGGATCCAGCCGACGACGACGCCGATCAGCAGCACTGCCGGTATGAACAGGAAGTGCGCCGACGTCATCTGGCTGAAGTCCACGGCTATTTCCTTTCGGGCAGGCGGCGGCTGACGGCCTCGATCTCCTGCTCGACGCGGGTCAGGCGGCTGCGCACCGACCAGACGTAGCCGAGGAGCACGACCCAGATGAAGCCATAGGCGATTCCGACCAGCCGCTGCGCCGGGATCGTGTCCTGCGGGTTGATCGGCGCGTTGACGGGCACGAACTCGTCCTGCGCCGCCGGCTTCGGCGGCGGCTGCGCCTGCGCGAACGCCGGCGCCGCGAGGGTCAGCAGGAGCAACGCCGCAAGCAGGTTGCGTTTCATCATCAGTAGTCCTCAGCCGCCAGACAGAGCACGTCGAGCTCCTGCCGGCACTTCTCGAGCTCGGTGCGCAGCGCCAGAATCACCAGGCTGAGCAGCATGAAAGCCGCGACGCAAAACCAGAACGGCCCACGCATGCCCGGCTGCAGCGACGGAATCACCGACGTCTTCGGGTGGAGCGTCCGCCACACGTTGACCGACCAGTAGACGAACGGAACGTTGGCCATGCCGAACAGCGCCACCGCCGCCGACAGCCGCTCGGAGCCCGGACCGCCGTAGCGGCGCAGTAGCAGATACGAGTTGAAAATCATCCACATCACGAACGTCGACGTGATCCGCGGGTCCCACACCCACCACGCGCCCCACGCCTTACGCGCCCACAGCGGCCCGGTCACCAGGACGAGCAGGCCGATGATCACCGTCAACTCGGCGCCGGCGACCGCCCAGCGATCCGCCGCCGGCTTCTTCGTGAACAGAAAGCCCGCGCTGCCGATGCCGCTGACGAACGCCGTCAGGAACATCGCCATCCCGCACGACGCGTGGAAATAGAAAATCTTCTGCACCAGCCCCATCGTCGACTCGTAGGGCGCGTTCAAGATCATGAACGGCGCGTAGGCAAACATCGCCATCGCGACCATCAACAGAAGAGGAAACGTCTTCTTCATCTACTCGCCCCACGCCTCGCCACTCGCGCTACTCCGTCATCACCGGCTCGAACGTCCACAACGCCAGCGTAATGAATACCACGTCGAAGAACACCAGCATCATCAGCCAGGCACGCGCCATCGGCTCGCCGCCCTCCGGCTGGAGCAGCGCCGCCGTGCCGCGGACCCCGGCAATTATCACCGGCACGGTGATCGGATACAGCAGCACCGGCAGCATCACGTCCCGGCTGCGCGCGCGTACGAGCATCGCGGCAAAGAGCGTCCCCACGGCGGCGTAGCCGATCGTCCCGGCGGCGAGCAGCCCGAACATCAGCAGCGGATGATCGAAGAGCGCGGCCTGGAACATCAGCGCGACCAGTGGCACGACGATCGCCTCGACCGCCGCCAGCAGGATCAGGATGCCGCCCAGTTTGCCGACGTAGAGCGCCGGACGACCGATCGGTGCGATGAGCAGCGCACGCAGCGTTTCTCCCTGACGCTCGCGCTCGAAGGCACGGCCGAGCGCCAGCGTTCCCGAGAAGGCGATCGAGATCCAGAGAATCCCGGCCGCCGCATCGGCGACCGGCCGCCCTTCCTTCACGAAGCCGAACGCGAACACCATCACGCACGCGAGCGCGAAGAACATCGTCGTGAAGAGAATCTCACGCGTACGCACTTCCACGAGGAGATCCTTGCGCGTGATCACCCACACGGCACGGGCAAACGCGGTCATGCCGCGAGCTTCCCCTCGACGAGGGTCACGCGCAGGTCGGTCAGGTTCTCGATCGCCGCGATGTCGTGCGTCGTCAGGACGACGATCGTGCCGGCGGCGCGGGCGGCGCGCAAGCGCTCCCTCAGAGCCTCGCGCGACGCGTCGTCGAGCCCGGTGAACGGCTCGTCGAGCAGCAGCAGCCGCGGATCGTGAATCAGCGCCCGCTCGAGCGCCAGCCGCTGCCGCATGCCGCGCGAGTAGCCCGCGACCGCGTCGCCGCCACGGTCGGCCAGATGCGCCCGTTCGAGCCCACGCGCCACGCGGCGCTCGACGTCGGGCAGGCTGTAGATGCGCGCAAAGAACCGCAGATTCTCGGCTGCCGTGAGCTCGGGATACAGATAGAGATCGTGGCCGAGCAGGCCGATGCGTCCACGCAGCTCGGCCGAGGCCCTGGTGTGCTCGCCGTAGAAGACCGTGCCGCTCGTCGGTGCCAGCAGCGTCGCGGCAATCGAGAGCAGCGTCGACTTGCCTGCGCCGTTGTGGCCGAGGAGGGCCGTGATCGCGCCGGCCTCGGCGGCGAAGCTGACGCGACTCAGCGCCCGGCGGCGGCCAAAGGTGCGGGTGACGTCAACGAACCGGAGGCTGGTGAAATCCACGAAATCACGCGACGTCGCGGACCTTGCTATCGACGCCGCGATACAAGTCCTCGAGCGCGGTCACGAGCGATTCCCGGCGGGCGGCGTAGGTGTCGACGTCGACGGCCCCTTGGCGCCGCGCGGTCTCGAGTGCAGCCAGGCCGGCGAAGAGCTTCTCGCGCCGGTTCTGCAGCTGGCTGCGCGACGGGTCCGACGCCGGCAGCCGCGTCGCACCGTAGACGCCCGCGAGCAGAATCACAACCGCCAGCGTCACGGCGACGTTCCTGGGCCACGACGGCCGCGACGGCAGGCCGCTCAGCACCAGCGTCAGCGTGTCTCCCGCCTGCAAGGGGCCGCCCTGCCCGACGATGTAGGTGTTGCCGTCGGCCTGCATCTCGCGTCGCTGCGCCACCTGCGCGGACGTGAGCTGCATGTCCGCCGTCTTCTGCACGACCAGCGCGAGCTGCGGCAACGGAATCGGCAGCTTTTGCGCGATCGTGATCGTGTCGTCGCCAAGCGGCAGCGAATAGCCGAACTGCACCACCGTGTTGCCGGGCGGAAACGGGCCGTTCACCGCCACGCGGCTGCCCGCCGCCACGGCGTTCGGCGTCGAACCCTCCATCATGCCGACGCCGACCGCGCCGGATGGCAGATCGAATTCGATCGGCGTCTTCGGACGGACCGGACGCGGGCTGGCGTTGGTGATCTGCAGCATGTTGAAGACGTTCAACGCGTCTTGGCCGATTTCGATGACGAACCGGGTCTCCGGGCCGAACGTCACCGTCCCATCGACCGGCGCCCCCTGGCCAGCCTTCGCCGCGTCACCCGGCGTCGGCGCGGCGTCCGGATCCGTCGCGACGAGCATGACCCGGATCCCGCCGACCGACGGCACCTGAAATTCCCGCGACTCGATCGTCTCGCTGCCGACGGTGGTTCGGAGTTTGATCGTGGCACCCGG
Organism: Vicinamibacterales bacterium; assembly: GCA_036496585.1. NCBI lineage: Bacteria > Pseudomonadati > Acidobacteriota > Vicinamibacteria > Vicinamibacterales > Vicinamibacterales bacterium. The sequence continues at coordinate 83,758 of DASXLB010000022.1, read as the reverse complement.
CGTCAGACCAGTGAAAGTGGCCCGGCCGGCCGCATCGGTCTTCGACGTCTGTGCCGCGCCGCCCGTCACCTCGACCGTCTGTCCTTCGATCGGATTCGACAACTGGCCGCGGATGACGCGGGCCGTGACCGTGCCGGGCGACAGATCGCCGACCGGCAGCGGCTGCCCCGACATCTGCCGCGGATCGGGCATCTGGGTAGGAGCCAAGGACACCAAGGAGGCGAAGAGCACGAAGGAGAAGAACACGAAGGAACGGATCATGCGGCGGTTCCCTGCAGCCGGGCGCCGCACGACTTGCAGAAGCGCGCATCGGCGTCGTTCGCTGTTCCGCAGGCGCAGCGGGGCTGGGCCTTCAGGTCCGCCGCGGCGTTCGCCTGGCCGCCGATCTTCGCCGATCGGTCCGGCGCCCTGCCGATGCGCGACGCCAGTTCCTTCTCGATCTGATCGCGATACAGCGTCGAGCCGGCCTCGAGCTGCTTCATGATCCCCATGGCGCGGGCCCGCAGGCGGGTCCCCATCTGTTCGAAATCCTGCTCCGACAGCTTCCCCATCGCCCGATCGAATTCGAGCTCTTTGATCGAGCGCAGGGTGAGTGCCTTCTCGCGCTCGAGGTCTCCGCGCAGGCGGCTGCTCAGCGGCTCGCGATCCTCCTCGGCAGGTGGCCCGACGAGCGGGGCGATCGTCTGGTAGAGGAACACCGCGGAAAGCCCGACCGCCCCGATCGTGAGGCTGAGCAGCACCAGATTCTCAGGGGCAGCCGGCCGCGCCATCACCACGGCGACGGTCGCCGCGAGGAGTGACAGGAGCACGAAAAAATGAGAGACACGGAAGCCCTCGTCGTCCGGGGTCTTTCCGCGGGAATCGGCGGTCCTAGTCGAGGTCGCGGAGCTCATCGTCGAGCTTCTCCTCGAGGGTCGGGTCGCCGCCGGCCGCGCCGATGGCGGCCGCGGACGGCGCCGCCGGATCGGCGGGAGCGTGCGACCAGCGCCAGGCGACGAGACCGATCGCCGTCGCCCCCGCGGCGCCGACCGCGTAGGGGAACAGCCACGCGAGCTTGTTGAAGCCGGTGTCGGGCGGCTCGAGCAGCACGGCCTCGCCGTACTCCTTGACGAACGCCGCCTTCACGACCTCGGGAGTGCTCCCCGCCGCGAGCATCGCGTCGATCTTCGGCTCCTGCGCCCGCAGGCCGTGGCAGCCTGGCGCCATCGGGCAGTTGTTCATCGGCGCGCGGCAGCCGCCGCACATGCACATCAGCTCCCCTTCGAGCTTGCGCTTGGCGTCGCTGCTCTGCACCGGCGCCACCGACATGCCCGCGTCCTGCGCACGCCCGACCGACGGCAGCAAGATGAGCAGCAGCAGCAGGCTCGTCGTCACCGCGCCAGCCGGCAGCCTGGCTGCTGCGAACGCGAACGCGCTTTCGGGCAGGAGCGCGATGAAGGTGCCGATCGCCAGCACTCCGAAGCCGAACCAGATCCAGTCGACGAGCGGATTGATCGTCACTGCATAGGTCGCGGTCTGCGTCTCGACCTCGTAGCCAGCGAGCACGATGTAGAGATCCTCGCCGGGGGCGCGGCGGATCGCCACTTCGCTCGTCGGTTCGTTCTCGTGCCTGACAAAGAACCACTTGGCGGGGTCCATCCGTCCGATCACCGCGCCGCCGCGCGAGATGGTCGCGTGTCCGGTGATCATCTGCTTCTGCTGGTCGCTCGTGACCGTCAGGGCATCGTGGCGAATGGTGAAGGCGCCGACCGTCGACTGCTGGCCGGGCTTGAGGAGCAACTGCGCCTCCTGCTTGTAGCCCTGGCCGGCGAACCCGAGAAACATCAGCACGATGCCGACGTGAACGATATAGCCGCCATAGCGCCGCCGCGATCGGCCGACCAGCCCGATCATCGCGGTCACGACGTCAGTGCCGGTCGCGCCCTTGCGAACCGCAGCGCCGCGCACGAATTCCTGCAGGATCGTCACGAAAACGAACGCGCAGAAGGCAAAGCACAGCCCCGACACCCACACCCGAATCCCCAGCCCGTAGACTGCCGCGCCGGTGACGATCGCCGCCGACACCGGCCAGATGAACAGCGTCAGCAGGTTGGAGAGCGTCGTCTTGCGCCACGCGAGCAGCGGCGCGATGCCGGTGAGCAGCAGCAGGATGAGGCCGATCGGCAGCATCCACTTGTTGAAGAACGGCGGTCCGACGGTCAGCCGCCGCCCGCTCACTGCTTCGGCGAGCGTCGGGAACATCGTCGCGAACAGCACGAAGAACGCCGAGAACAGCAGGATCCAGTTGTTGGCAAGGAACGCCGCCTCGCGCGACATCCAGGAGTCGAGCTCGTGGCGCGACTTCAACAGCGGCAGCCGGTAGAGCACGAGGCCAAAGCTGAAGACGATGATCACCACCATGAACACCGAGAAGACGCCGGCCAGCCAGTGGTCCTCGCCAAACGCGTGCACCGACTGCACGACCCCCGAACGGGTCATGAACGTGCCGAAGATCGTCAGGAAGAACGTGACGATGACCAGCGTGACGTTCCAGACGCGGAGCATGCCGCGGCGCTCCTGCACCATCACCGAGTGCAGGAAGGCCGTGGCTGTGAACCAGGGCAGCAGGCCGGCGTTCTCGACCGGATCCCAGGCCCAGAAGCCGCCCCAGCCCAGCTCTTCGTAGGCCCACAGCATCCCGAGCGTCAGGCCGAAGGTGAGGAACAGCCAGCCGATCATCGTCCAGCGCCTGACGGCGCGCAGCCACGAGTCGTCGAGATGGCCGGTGACGAGCGCCGCGATGCCGAACGCGTACGGAATGGTCATCGCGACGAACCCGGTGTAGAGCGACGGCGGGTGGATCGCCATGTAGAAGTTCTGCAGCAGCGGGTTGAGCCCGCGGCCCTCCGCCGGCACGGTCGTCAGGAACGGATCGAACGGGTTGTTGTGCACCGCCATGATGAAGATGAAGAACATCTCCGTCGCGGCGATGACGGCGACGACCCACGGGATCAGCTCGCGGTGGCGCTCGCGGTTGACCCACACGGCGACCGATCCGAACACCGACAGCAGGAACACCCAGAACAGAATCGAGCCGTCGAGTCCGCCCCAGTAGGAGGCGATCCTGTAGGCCAGTGGCTGCACCGAATCGGAATAGTGCTGGACGTACTTGATCGTGAAGTCGCCGACCACGAACGCGCGGACGATCACCCCCGAGGCGACCGTCAGCAGGCCGGCCGTCAGGTAGAAGGCGCCGATACCGCTGGCGATCAGCGCCGTCGACCGGCGCCTGGCGCCGACGACCGACGACGTCAGCGCGTAGGCCGCGACGACGAACGTGGCGAGCAGCGTGAACGACCCGAACGACGCCATCTAGCTCCCCGCTCCGACCGGGCCGGCGTTGTTCGGGTTGTAGCGCGAGGGACACTTGGCCAGCACCCCGTTGGGCTCGACCTGGAAGCCCTCGCCGTGCAGCTGTCCCTTCAACACCACTTCCGACCCGTTCTTGAAGGTGTCGGGAACGACGCCGCTATAGCTGGCGGTGATGACCTTGCCGTTGTTCTGCACCTGAAAGCGGTAGTCGAGCGTGTTGGGCCGCTGCCGCAGGTCGTTGACGTAGCCGTGCAGCTGCAGGCGCTTGCCCTCCCACTTCACGGGGTTGGTCATCACCTCGTCGACGTGCATGTAGTACTCGGTGCCATCAGCGAGCGTCGTGTACATCAGCCCACCCAGTGCGGCCAGCAGGACGACACACGTCGCAGCGATCTTCAGTGCTTTGGAGGACATAGCCAGATATTACCCCTCAAGGCGTTTGAGCATCTCGCTGACCGTGGCCACCGGCAGTCCGACCACGTTCGACCACGACCCCTCGATCCGGTCCACGAAGCGGGCCGCCCGCCCCTGAATCGCATAGGCGCCAGCCTTTCCCATCGGTTCGCCGGTGCCGATGTACCACTCGATTTCCTCGAGTCCGAGCGGCAGCAGCCGTACCCGCGTGGCGATGACGTCGGCGAGTTCGCGGCCGCCGGAAATCGCCACGACGGCCGTCAGCACGTCGTGGCTGGTGCCCGCCAGCAGCTGCAGCATACGCCTGGCGTCCGACGAGTCGGCGGGCTTGGCGAGGATTTCCCCCTGCACGACCACTGTCGTGTCGGCCGCGAGGACGACGTCGCTTTCGTCCCGGCGCGCGGCCACGGCGCGCGCCTTGTCTCGGGCGACGCGCAGCACGTATGCGTCGGGCGCTTCGCCGGACGTTTCCGTCTCGTCGACGTCGGCGGGATCGACCGTGAAGTCGTATCCGGCCGACGCCAGCAGCTCGGCGCGGCGCGGCGACGCCGACGCGAGCACCAGCCTGTCGGGCATGGTCCTATCTTAACGGTTATGGCGGGCCAATACGGTCTAACGGTCGAGACATTACGTGGCGGCAGAGCTCGCCAGACAGCCTCCCGCGGTGCGTTGCCAGCCGCCATGACGCGCGTCATACCGCTCCCAGGTGCCCTGGGGGTACGATCAGGTCATGGGCGGCCTCGCCAGATCCTCACTCGAACGGCCACGGAAGCCCGAGCGCATCTGCTGGGGCTGTTCCAAGTACTGTCCGGCCGACGATCTCGCGTGCGGAAACGGCACGATTCGGGCGCCGCATCCATGCGAACTCTTCGGCGACGACTGGCTCGAGTGGATCGCCGAACGCGGGCAGCCGAAGACGCCTCAACCCTGACGTTCCAACGCCGGCGGCCCGGCCGCCGCGCCGGCCGGTGTCAGAGACGCTCCCCCATGCGCCACGGGCCCGCGCCAGTCGCCGCCGGCTCTGCCGGCATGCCGCTGCGATCAAGCCGGACCACCAGCCGATACAGCCCGCCGCAGAGCAGGAACAGGCACAACGAGACGGCGAACGCGGCCGCCGCGACACTGCGGTGGCCCGCGAGAAACGACTCCAGTGTCGCCGTCAACAGCCACATCTGGACGACCAGCAGCACGATCACGCAGGCCATCGCCGCGTCGATGGCGGCGCGGCGGCGGCGGCGCTCGAGCGGATTCACGGTTCGGCCCCTTCCTCCACGCCGAGCGCGTAGACGTCGCCATCGCGCTCCTCGATCCGGATGCGCGGCAGCGGCCGCGGCGGCGGCCCCTGCAGCACGCGTCCACTCTCGGCGGAGAATGCGCCGTTATGGCACGGGCACTCCAGGCGATCCTGCTCGGCCGCGTAGTACACCGCGCAGGACAAGTGTGTGCACTTCTGGCTGAAGGCCGCCAGCGCGCCGTTCGCCCGCCGGATCAAAATGCAGGGATCGTGGTCGTTGGGATACGAGAACACGCGGACGGTGCCGGGCTCCAGATCCCCGGCCTTCGCGATCAATGCCCGCGGGTAGGCGGCCGCCGGCGCCGCCGCCAGCGACCGGAGCCAGATCCAGCCGTTGCCGCACGCCATGCCGGCGCTGGTCAGCACGAGGAACTTCGTGAACTGCCGCCGGAGCACGTAGGCGTCTTCGGCGGCGTCGACGGAGAACTCCTCTTTCCAGACCTCTCCACGCCCACTCGCGGCCGCCGCTCCCTTCGCGTGGCCCGCTCGCGGTGCTCGCTCGCTCCGTTCCTCCGAAACCGGTTCGCCTGACGTGCTCATTGTTCCTTCCACATGTAGTCGGCCACGTCGACGGTGATGTCGCGCACGTCGGTCGGGGCCATCATCCACACCTTCGTCCGCACGTGTTCGTGTCCGAACTGGAAGTCGCGCACCGGGCGGGCCGCGCGCTGGCGTTCGATGAGGTCGGCGGGCCCGAATGTCAGCGCCTGGCTCGGACACACCGTGGCGCACATCGGCCGCAACCCGATCGACGTGCGGTCGTAGCACATGTCGCACTTCATCATCAGCTCGAGCTCGACGTGCACCGTGGGCACGCCGAACGGGCACGCCAGCACGCAGTTCGAGCACGCGATGCACCGCGGCTCGAGGGCGCTGCGCACGATGCCGTCCTCGCCGCGCTTGATTGCGTCGGCCGGGCACACCATCGCGCAGGTCGGCGTCTCGCAATGCATGCACACGGTCGGCGCGGTGGCGATACTGTTGGCCCGGTCGAGGAAGTCGACGTGGATCATCGACACGCCGCGGTGGCTGTCGCATTCCGCGCACGCCTGCATGCACGACTTGCAGCCGATGCACCGCGACGGGTCGACGAAAAACTGATAGCCGTTCACCGGTCGCTCCGCGGAAGATCGCTGCGCTGGTCGCCTGAGGCCGGAGCGCCCCAGCCCGTCTCCTCCCGCCGCCAGGTGCTCAGCTCCAACGGCGGCGCCACCTTCTCGAGACGGCACGCCGAGACCTTGAACTCGGGAATCTTGCTGCGCGGATCGAGCGTCCGGTGGGTCAGGCGGTTGGCGCTGCGCTGTCCCGGCCAGTGATACGGGATGAAGACCGTGTCGGGACGAATCGTCCGCACCACCATCGCCTGGATGACAAGCGCGGCGCGCCGTGTGGTGACCTCGAGCCAATCGCCGTCGGCGACTCCCAGCGTCGCCGCCAGCGCCGGATGCAATTCGAGGCGGGGCTCAGGGCATTGGTCGACGAGCGGACCGATCCGCCGCGTCTGGGCGCCGGAGAGATAGTGGCTCACCACGCGGCCGGTCGTCAGCAGGATCGGATACGTCGCGTCTGCCGGGTCCCCCGACTCGCGCCACTCGGTGACCTGCATGTGCGCCTTGCCGTCGGCGTGGGCGAAGCGGCCGTCGGCAAACAGGCGGGGCGTCCCCGGATGATCGAGCGTCGGGCACGGCCAGAAGACGCCCAGCTCGCGCTCGATGCGATCCCAGGTGATGCCGTAGTAGTCTGCCAGTCCGCCGCGCGAAGCCAGCCGCAGCTCCTCGTAGATGTCGCGCGTCCCGCCGGGATAGTCGAAATGCTGCCCGCGTCCGAGTGCGCGGGCGAGGTCGCAGATGATGAGCGCGTCCGATCGGGCGTCGCCCGGCGGGTCGACAGCCTTGTTGATCTTCTGCACGCGCCCCTCGGCGCTGCAGACGGTCCCCTCGTCTTCCTCCTGCAGGCTGCCGGCGAACACGATGTCGGCGTGGTGCGCCGTCTCGCAGAGGAAGAAGTCGATGATGCCGAAGAACTCGAGCTTCGACAGCGCCTCGCGCGTGAAAGCGGCGTCGGGCAGCGAGACCACCGGGTTGAAACACATCGACAGCAGCGCCTTGATCTCGCCGCGATGGATGGCTTCCATGATCTCGACCGCGCTCTTGCCGGGGCCCGGCAGGCTCTCTTCCGGGACGCCCCAGACGGACGCGATGTATTGCCGCGCGGCGGGATCCCTGATGTCACGCATGCCCGGCAGCTGATCGCACTTCTGCCCATGCTCACGTCCGCCCTGGCCGTTGCCCTGGCCGGTGATCATCATGCAGCCGGCGCCCTCGCGGCCGACATTGCCGGTGGCGAGGAAGAGATTGAGCATCGCCAGGCAGTTCTCCACTCCCTTGGAGTGATGCTCGATGCCGCGGGCATGCAGGCCCATGGCGCGATCAGTCTCGCCGATCCAGTGGGCCGCCTTGACGATGTCGTCGGGCCGCACGCCGGAGATCTCCGCGGCGCGGGCAGGGGTCCACTCCGCTACCGACGCTCGGACGGCCTCGAAGCCGGTCGTCCGATCCCGGATGAACGCGTCGCGCACCAGGCCGTCGCCGACGATGACGTGCAGCATCGCGAGGAATACGGCGAGGTCGGTCCCGGGGCGCACGGGCAGGTAGAGATCGGCGTTCCTCGTGATCGGCGTCATGCGCGGATCCATCACGATCAGCCGGCCGCCGCGCTCGCGGCACTGCCACAAGTGGTACGTCGTGATTGGCGCGCACTCGGCGGTGTTCGATCCGGCGATCAGGACGACATCGGCAGTGGCGAGATCCGGCCAGGGATTGGTGGCGCGATCGACGCCGAACGTCAGCTTGTACGCCGTGCCTGCCGACACCATGCACAGCCGGCCGTTGTAATCGATGTGTTTCGTGCCCAGCGCGACGCGCGCAAACTTTCCCAGCACGTAGGCCTTCTCGGTGACCATCGAGGCTCCGCCGTAAACGGCGATCGCGTCGGGCCCGTACTGATCGCGAATCGCGGTCAGCCGCCGTGCCGTTTCCGCGAGCGCCCGTTCGTACGAGATCTTGGCGAAGCCGGCGTCGGTCCGCTGCAGGCACGAGAGCAGCCGGTCCGGATGCGCCCCCTGCAGATAGCGCTTGACCCCTTTCGGACAAAGCATTCCGTGGTTGAACGGAAAGGCCTCCCACGGCTCGAAGCCGACGACGCGGTTGTCGCGGACCTTGAGCTGGATGCCGCACTGCATGCCGCAGAACGAACAGTGCGTCTTGACCAGCGCGTCTGGACGGCGTGCCGCGTCGCCCCAGCCGCCTGGGGGCTCGTAGTTGCGGTGCGGGCCGAACACCTCGGCCAGGCGGTCAACGGACAGCGGTGGTGTGGCCACGCGAGTTGTCCTTCAGTCGCAGTTGCGCCGTCGCCAGCGTTGCGCGCTTGCACGGCGGACAAAGCCCCTGCCACGTGCCGGCAGGGCCCTCGATTCGATAGTCGAAACCCAGTGCCGGCAGCACGTGCCGGAGGTCGTCGATCTGCATCGCGGAGGCGTAGCGCCGTTGGCACCTCGCGCAGATGGCGCCGGCGTCCTCACGTCCTGCCGCCTGATACAGCTTGACGCCGAGCTGCGCCGGACGCTGAAAGATGTGGAAGAACTTGCCGAACGGCAGGTACAAGAGCGCCCCGACCACCGTCACGGCGTGCAGGATGGCCAGGAACCCGTAGAACGCGCCGCGCAGCCACAGCGTCGAGGCGGTCAGCGCCAGCCCGGTGACCGAGATCGCAAACAGGAGCAGCAGCGGCAGGAAGTCGGACGTCCAGTCCTGCAGCGCCAAAGCGCCACGGTCGCGCATCCGTCGCCCGAGCGACAGCGCGATGCCGGCGAGGACTAGCACCGCCGACACGTCGAGGCCGTGGAACAGCAGCCACGCCAGGGGTGTCCCGAGCCGGAACGAGCCGGCCGGGAAGCCGAACAGATAGGTGACGTAGGTGAACTGGTCGCCGGCCGCCGTGCGGAAGTGGATCCAACCGAAGACCAGCGGAAAGGTGATGGCGACGGCGCTGAGGCATCCCCAGAAAAGCAGCTGGTGCATCCACCAGCGCAGGCGCGACCGTTTCAGGATGAAGGTCTGTCCCACCAGGTGCGACGCCGCGGCCGCCAGGATCGTTCGGACGCTGCGCAGGGCTCCCTCGCGTCCGACCAGTTCGAAACTGCGTTCGAAGAAGCGCCGCGTCGGCGGCTTGTTCAGCCAGATCGCGTAGTGATAGACGATGCCCCACGTCGCGAAAATCACCGCGAACGTATAGATCACCAGCGCGGGATCGAAGTTCTCGAGGTTGCGCGAGCCGACGACGATCGACGCCACGAGCAGCGCCGTCGCCATCGTCGCCCACGCACCCGCGCGAATCTGCTCGGCCTGGCGCGACGAGATCAACGCCGGTGACGCCGCCTCGATCCGGCGCTGTTGCGCGACGAACACGCGCTGGTTCAGCACCCACAAGCCGGCTGCGCTCAGCGCGAGCAGGCCGAAGCCGGGCCACAGCGCGCCGACGCGTTCGCGGAAGAAGCCCAGGAGGAGCGGCGGGAAGAAACCGCCAAGTCCGCCGATGGCGCCGACCAGGCCGGTGACGGTCGCGACGCTGCGCGGAAAGTACTGCGGCACCAGCTTGAACACGGCGCCGTTGCCCATGCCGAGCAGCGCCGCACAACCCAGCGCGCCGACCGTGAACGGCACCATCGAGGGCCACATCAGCAGCATCGCGAACGGCACCACGCCGGCCAGCACGCCCGAGAGGACGCGGGCGCCGCCGATGCGGTCGGCGAGGACGCCGCCGATCGGACGCATCAGCGTCGCCAGTACCACGAACCCCGCCGTCCGGAAGCCGGCATCCGCCGCCGTCAGGCCGAACTCGTCGCGGAGCAGCGTCGGCAGGTAGACGGAGAACGCCACGAATCCGCCGAACGTCAGGAAGTAGAACGCCGACAGTGCCCACGCCAGCCGCTCGCGCGCCAGTACCGCCACCATCTCGCCTAGCGAGGCGGCCCGCGCCGCGGCTGGGGCATTGCGCGCCAGCGCGAAGAAGAGGACGCACCCGGCCGCCGACAGCACCGCGGCGGCCTGGAACACGACGTCGCGGCCGTAGCGCGCCGCGATCACCGGGCCGAGAAACACGGCGGCCGACTGCCCCATGTTGCCGAGGCCGTAGATGCCGAGCGCCGTCCCCTGCGATTCGACGGTGAACCACTGCGACGAGAAGCCCACGCCGATCGCGAACGACGACCCGGCGACGCCGAGAAGGAACGCGTATGCGAGCAGCCGCGCATATGTGTCGGCGGTGGGGACGATGGCCGCCGCGACGGCGACGAACGCAAACAGCGAGGCGAACATCGCGCGGCCGCCGAGCCGATCGGTGAGCATGCCCATCGGCAGCCTGGCCAGCGAACCGAGCAGCACCGGAACCGCGACGAGCAGCGACGTCTGCTGCGCGCTGAGATGGAACTGAGTGCGAAACGACGGCGCGAAGGCGCTGATCAGCCCCCACGCCGCGAATCCCATCGCGAGCGAGATGGTCGCGAACGCAAGATTGCGCCACGCGCCAGGCTGCTGCACGGTCGACGCCACTGTATCCCTCGGGGGGAGGCCACGCAACCGGCGCAGGGCCTACGCCCGCGCCGCGGTCTGCATCGCGATGGCCCTGGGGAACAGGATGTTGTTCTCCAGGTGGACGTGCGCGTGCAGATCGCGTTCGAACGCCTCGAGCTCCGAGAACGCGACCCGATAGGTCGTGCACGCGTCGGCGGGCGGCTGGTAGCCACTTGTCAGCTCGCGGATCTCGGCCATCGCGTCGCCGACGACCTGGTGCTCCGCTTCCATCGCGTGAATGGGATTGGCAACGGCGCCGAACGGCGCAGCCACGGCTGCTCCGCCGGTCTCGGCGGCGGCCTCGAGCGCGGCGATGAATGGAAAGAGAATCCGCTCCTCTTTCTGCATGTGATCCGTCATCTCGTCGGCCACGCGGGCGACGATCGCCGCCAGCCGGATCAGTTCCGGGTGGCGTTGGCCGTGCACCGTGGCGATCCTGCCGGAGTACTGCAGCATCGGCGCCAGTGCGCCGCGTACGAATGCATGGTGATGATCGACGATGTAGACGACGAGCCGGCGCGCGCTCCAGGACGCGAAGGACGGCGCATCGGGGGCCCGCCCGTTGAGGACGGCATCGATCTCCCGAATCAGGCCGGCAGTGTCGACGCCGGCGGCGCGGCAGGCCTGCTCGATGGTGCGGCGCCCGCCGCAGCAGAAGTCGAGGCCGTGGCGTTCGAACACCGCCGCCGTCTGGTAGTCGCTGGCGACGACATCGCCGATCGGCGTCGCCGGTGTGGCAGTCATGAAGGTCACCTCCGGCCGCAGACTATCGCCCGGAGCTCCGGACCTCCTATGATCCCGATCATGTCGCCAGCCGCGGAGCTCCTGAGGGTCACGCCCATCTTCAATCGCATGACGGCGGCGGATCGGCAACGGATCGCGGACGTGGCGCGCGTGCAGACGTTCGGGCGCGCCGACACGATCTTCGAGCAGGACTCGCCGTCCACCGCCTTCTACGCCATCGTCTCGGGCCGGGTGAAAATCTTCAAGACGCTGCCGAGCGGCCGGGACGTGATCCTCGAAGTGTTCGGGCCGGGCGACCCGCTCGGCGCCGTCGCCGTCTACATGGACCGGCCCTTTCCGGCCAGCGCGGCGGCGCTCGAGGACACGACCTGCGTCGTCATTCCGCGGGACGCCTTCTATCGCATCCTCGAAGCGCAGCCGCTCCTGGTGCGGGGTCTGCTGCTGGGACTGACGACACGGCTCGTCGAACTGACCAACCAACTCGCCGAACTGAGCGGCGGGCACATCGAACCGCGCTTCGCACGCCTGTTCCTGAAGCTCGCCGGCGAGATGGGACAGGCCGGCGACGGCGGCGTACGCATTCCGCTGGCGCTGTCGCGCCAGGAGCTGGCCGACTTCACCGGCACGACCGTCGAGACGTGCATCCGGATCATGAGCCGCTGGAACAAGAGCGACGTCGTACGGACGACGAAGGGTGGCTTCATCGTCGTGGACCGGAAGCGGCTCGAACGGATCGCGGCCGGATGAGTCCGGTCATCCGGCGGAGGCCGCCCGGGTTAGCTAACCAGCCTTTTCGATGTGAATGAGGTAGGCCTCGACCATCAGCAGGTTCTTCTCGCCGGACTGGCGGATCACCGACAGGAGCCGGTCCATCTTCACGACTTCCTCGAGCTGCTCGTCGATGAACCACTGCAGGAAGCTCTGGGCGAGGTAGTCGTTGTCCTTCACCGCCTGCTCCATCAGCGCGGTGATCTGGCGCGTCACCTCCTGCTCCCATTTGAGCGCCGCCGCAACCGCCGCTTCCGCGGAGTCGAACGTCGGCGTCGGAGCGGGAATCTCGGGAATGCGCAGCGCTCCCTTGGTGTCGAGCAGATACTTGACGAACTTCATCGCGTGCTCGCGCTCTTCTTCGGCCTGGGCGAAGAACAACTTGGCCAGCAGCGTGAGATGCATCCGCTGGAAGTGTGCGGCGATGCCGACGTACTGCATGCTGGCGCCGAACTCGTGCCCGACCTGGGCGTTGAAGGATGTGGCGAGCGCGGGACTGATCATGTCGCAATTATAGTCGGGCTTGGGAGTGGCTCGGCCGCAGGCGTTATGGCTCCGCTCGCTGGCACACGAGTTGCGACTGATCTCGGTGACGGGAGGAACGCTGGTGGATCAGTGCTCGGTTCTTTACATCGCGCCCGGCGCGCAAGGCGATGCTCACATCGACGCTCTGCGCACTCTCGGCTTCTCCGTCGACGTGGTTGGCGATCTGCCGACAGCGCAGGTCCTGAGCGCTTACCATGCAGTGGTCGTTCGGGTGGCCTGGCAGGTTCATCTGCCCGGACTCGGCGCAAGACTTCGCGTCAAGCCGCATTTCGGGCGGCGCGTCCTGGTGGCCCTCGTCTCCGACGTGACCACCGAGCGGCAACGCCGCGAGGCCACCGCATCGGGATTCGACGTGGCGCTGCCCGAGTCCTGCACGGCGCGCGATCTGGCGGCGCACATTCTGCGGCGCCTGCGGCCGATGCCCGAGTACCGATGTCTGCTGCGCGGGCCGATCCGCCGCCGCAGTGCGGCCTGAGTCACGGCGTCCCTGCACATCGACCGTCACCTGCCGATACGCGGCGCGTCGGCGATCGCTGCGCCTGCCACTGAGCGTATGATCGCGTGATGGATTCGCTCCAGTCGTTCGCCCCGGGCGTGATCGCCGATGTCATCCGGCGCCAGCCCGCTTCGCCGGCGAGGACGGCGTTCGCGTGGACGGTCGCGGCGGGCCCCGCGATGGGCCGTGCCGCCACGGTCGAGGCGCGCAACGGCGTGCTGTTCGTCACGCCGAAGGATCCGCGCTGGTCGCGCGAGATCGAGCGTGTCGGCGACACGATTCTTCACCGCATCCAGCAATTGCTCGGCCACGACGCCGTGACGGGGATCAAGGTATGCGGGAAGCGGTAATCGTCTCCGCCGTCCGTACGGCCACCGGCAGGTTTCTCGGTTCACTGAAGGATTTCACCGCTCCCGAGCTCGGCGCGATCGCCGTGCGCGAGGCGGTTCGCCGCGCCGGTATCGATGCGGCCCTGGTCGAGGAATGCATCATGGGCAACGTGGTGACCGCCGGCGAGGGCCAGAACCCGGCGCGGCAGGCCGCCCTCCGAGGAGGCCTGCACGAGCGCGTCTCCGCGACGACCGTCAACAAAGTCTGCGGCTCGGGCCTGAAGGCCGTGATGCTCGCCGCGCAGGGCATCGCCACCGGCGACATCGACGTGGCCGTGGCGGGCGGCATGGAGTCGATGAGCCACACGCCGTACCTGGTGCAGCGCCTGCGAGAAGGCCTGCGCATGGGCAACGGGACGCTCGTCGACGCGATGATCCACGACGGGCTGTGGTGCGCGTTCGAGCAGTGCCACATGGGATTGGCCGGGGAATACGTGTCGGAACGCTACGGCGTTGGACGCGACGCCCAGGACGCCTACGCCGTCGACAGTCATCGCAAGGCGGCGCACGCGAGCGAGCAGGGCTGGTTCGCCGACGAGATCGTCGCCGTGGACATCCCGCAGAAAAAGGGGCCGGCGGTCGTGTTCGACCGCGACGAAGCGGTGCGCGCTGAGACATCGATCGAGGCGCTCTCCGCGCTGAAACCCGCCTTCAAGACAGACGGAACGGTCACCGCCGGCAACGCGCCAGGGGTCAACGACGGCGCCGCGGCGCTGGTGGTGATGTCCGCCGACAAGGCGAAGTCGCTCGGACTGACCCCGCTCGTCCGGATCGTCGGACAGGCCGCCAGCGGGCTCGCGCCGAAGCTGGTGCTGATGACGCCCGTCGAAGCCGTCCGGAAGGTGGCGGCCAAGGTCGGCTGGGCGCTCGCAGACGTCGACCTGTTCGAGATTAACGAGGCCTTCTCGGTCCAGATGGTGGCCGTCCTCCACGAGCTCGGTCTTGCGCCTGCGAAGGTCAACGTGCAGGGCGGGGCGGTGGCGCTCGGCCATCCGATCGGGGCCAGCGGCGCGCGCGTGCTGACCACGCTGATTCACGCGCTGCGGCGCACCGGTGGCCGGCGCGGCATCGCGGCACTCTGCCTGGGCGGCGGCAACGGCGTGTCGCTCGCCATCGAAACCCTCTCGGCCTAGCTCGCAGCGGAGTGACAGCGCACATGGAGATCAAGACGGTCGGCGTCGTCGGCGCCGGGACGATGGGCAATGGCATCGCGCAGGTCTTCGCCCAGGCGGGTTACGCCACGCGGCTGTGCGATACGTTTCCCGGCGCGCTCGACAAGGCGCTCGGCACGATCGGCAGGAGCCTCGACCGCTTCGTCGAGAAGGGCAAGCTGTCGGCGGACGCCCGCGACGCGGCGCTCGGCCGCCTGACGACCTCGTCCTCACTCGATGGCCTCGCGGATGCGGACTACGTCGTCGAGGCGATCGCCGAAAACGTCGAGGCCAAGATCGCGACACTGGCGCGGCTCGACGCGATCACGCGACCCGACGTCGTCCTGTCGTCGAACACGTCATCGATCTCCATCACCGCGCTCGGCGCGGCGACCAGACGACCCGACAGGGTGCTGGGCATGCACTTCATGAACCCGGTGCCGCTGATGGTGCTGGTCGAGTTGATCCGCGGACAGGCGACCTCCGACGAGTCGATGCGTCTGGCGACCGACCTGTGCACGACGCTCGGCAAGACGCCGGTGACGGCGGCCGATTATCCCGGCTTCATCGCCAATCGCATCCTGATGCCGATGATCAACGAGGCGATCTACGCGGTCATGGAAGGGGTCGGATCGCCGGAGGCGATCGACACCGTCATGAAGCTGGGCATGAACCACCCGATGGGGCCATTGACGCTCGCGGATTTCATCGGCCTGGACGTCTGTCTCGCGATTCTTACCGTGCTGCAGGACGGCCTCGGCGATCCGAAGTATCGTCCGTGCCCGCTGCTGCGCCGCATGGTGGCGGCCGGGCAGCTCGGGCGGAAGAGCGGGCGGGGATTTTACAATTATTGAGCCTGCCTGCGGGGCGCCGCGGCCGGTGTGCGATACACTGGCGCGCGCGAACCCGGAGGGCCTGGATGAACGTGTCTCGGTGGCCGATTCATCTTGTGAAGAACGACCGTGCGGAGAGCACGCCGAGGTTCGTCTGCCTGGAGACGCTCGGATGACCCGGCCGCCGCTGCTGGCGATCGTGGCGCTGGCCGGGACGTGCACGCTGCCGGCCGTCGCCGCGCCGCAGTCGTCCGAGGTCGGACGCCTGCTCGAGCACATCGGCGACCGCGTGACCCGCTACTACCACCGCGCCCAGAGCCTCGTCTGCACGGAAACCTCGACCATGCAGCCGGTCAACCGGGACTGGAGCTGGGAGGGCTTGTCGCGGACGGTCGAGTCCGAGCTGCGCGTCGAGGCCGAAGCCTCGGACGGCCAGCCGCTGCCGGAAGCCCGGCTGATCCGAGACATCCGCCGCGTGAACGGACGCGAGCCGCGCGACCGCGACCGGACAGACCGCTCCGGCTGCACCGATCCTGATCCGTTTTCGGCCGAACCGCTGGCCTTCCTGCTGCGATCGCACAGCGAGGAGTATCGCTTCACCGCGGTGCACGAGACCCGCGAGCGCAACCGCGCCGCACTCGTACTCGATTTCGAATCGGCGGACCGCACGAACAAGGCCGATCTCATCGAGGACCCGCGCGGCCACGACGACTGCTTCGACTGGCGCGGTCCGATCGCGGTCCGCGGCCGCGTCTGGGTCGATGCGCTCAGCTATGAGGTCCTGCGCGTTGACCGCTACAACGCCGGCCCTGTCGATCTACGGGTGCCGTCGCCGCTGCAGCGCAAGCATGGACTGAGCCCCTACGTGACGCTCGATCGCGAGGATCGGTCGATGCGATTCAAGGAAATCGCCTTCCGCGATCCCGACGAGATCATCCTGCTGCCCGAATCGATCGAGTCGCTGGTCGTCGTCCGCAATGGACTGCAGTCGATGCGGAGCACGACGACGTTCCGCGACTACCACCGCTTCCTGACGGTCAGCCGCGTCACGGCGAAGCGCGACGGCGGATCGTGATCGCCCCGATCGAACCCGAACCACGCTGGCACGCGCTCATCGCCGTCATCGCCGTCGCCGGTCTCAATCTGGCGCTGCCGCCGAGGCTGATCGTCGGACCGCGGATGGTCCTGCCGGTCGTCGTCGGCGTGCTGCTCGTGCCGCTCGTGGCGGCCGGACGGTCCGGCCGGCATCGGATGAACCACGCGATCGGGCTCACGGTCAACGTCGTGCTGACACTGGCCATGATCGCGTCGCTGGCGCTGCTGGTCGCGGCGCTGCCGGCCCAGGAGGAATCCGGAGCGGAGCTGCTCATATCGGCGGCGTCGTTGTGGCTGACCAACATTCTGGTGTTTGCGCTCTGGTACTGGCGTCTCGACGCCGGCGGCCCGAACGCGCGCGACCGGCGCGAACGGCACACGGGGGGCGCTTTCCTCTTCCCGCAGATGATGACGCCCGCGGGTTTCGATCCGGAAGCGGCCCGCTGGGCGCCCCAGTTCATCGACTATCTCTTTCTGGCGTTCAACTCCAGCACCGCATTCTCGCCGACCGATACCCCGGTGCTGACCCGCTGGGGCAAGATCCTGATGATCGTGCAGTCGCTGATCTCGCTGGTCGCGCTGGCGCTGCTTGCGGCGCGCGCCGTGAACATCCTCGGGTCCGCGCACGGGTGACGCGTGGGGCCGGGGGACGGACGGCCGGCATCGGGACGGCCGGCGGGCGCGATTACGCCGTCCGCCGGCGCCACCGCCAGAGCGCCAGCGCCGCGACCGGTCCGAGCACGACAAGCTCGACCGCGACGGCGTGTGCGTTGTAGCGCCAGAAGCGCGCTTCCCAGTACTTGCGCGATACCGCCGGAAAGATCTCGATGGCGGACTTGTAGTAGCGGTGCGTCAGCGGCCAGAACGCCATGATGCCGATCGGCGGGCGCGTGTCGTTGCTCAGCCAGTCGAGCAGGACGTGCGACGCCCAGGCGAGAGCGACCGCGGCGCCCCACCGCCAACGATTCCGCCGCGCGATCGCCGCCATCGCCGCGCCGGCAATGAGCGCCGAGCCCAGGCTGTGGCTGGCACCGCGGTGCGTGCCAAGCAGCAGGTCCAGATCCGGCGCGATGGCGGCCGAAGCCACGATCAGGGCCGCGCGGCGCGTCCGCTCGGGCACGAGCGGCCACGCTGCGGCGATCCCTCCCAACCCGTGTCCGACCGGCGAGGGCATCGATCAGGCGCCCTGGATCACACGCGAAGAGCTGACGAATGGCGGCATGGGCCTGCCGATCATAGATGACCCCGTCTGTCACCGGGCACCGGTAGGCTGCTCGGGTGGCGCAACCGGGGTTGCGCTGCGGGCGTGGGCTGCACACTCCTGCAACCGGGGCGAAAGTGGCAGTCGCATGCAAGTCGCGCTTTTACAGTCAGCTACGAAGACGACGTGAACATCTTTCGCTTGACAGCTGTCGGGCACGACTTTAGAATTCGGACCACCGCGACGAACCGCACACGTCAGTCAGGAGCATTCATGGCAGCTGAAGATCGCAACGACCGCGAGCGCCTCAAGGCCGTCGAGATGGCCGTCGGCCAGATCGAAAAGCAGTTCGGCAAGGGCTCGATCATGCGTCTGGGCTCGAAGGACGTCATCGCCCAGATTCCCGCGATTTCCACCGGCTCGGTGAGCCTCGACTACGCGCTGGGGATTGGCGGCATGCCGCGCGGCCGCGTCATCGAGATCTTCGGGCCCGAATCCTCGGGCAAGACGACGCTCGCGCTGCAAGTGATCGCGGAGGCGCAGAAGACCGGCGGCATGGCGGCGTTCGTCGATGCCGAGCACGCGCTCGACGCGCAGTATGCCAGGAAGCTCGGCGTCGATCTCGACAACCTGCTCGTGTCGCAGCCCGACAACGGCGAGCAGGCGCTCGAGATCGTCGAGGTCCTGGTGCGATCTGGCGGCGTCGATGTGGTCGTGGTCGACTCGGTGGCCGCGCTCGTGCCGCGGGCCGAAATCGAAGGGGAAATGGGCGAAGCGCAGATGGGGCTGCAGGCGCGCCTCATGTCGCAGGCGCTCCGCAAGCTCACCGGCATCGTGTCGAAATCGAAGACCTGCCTGATCTTCATCAATCAGCTGCGCGAGAAGATCGGCGTGATGTTCGGCAACCCGGAAACGACGACCGGAGGCCGCGCCCTGAAGTTCTACGCCTCGGTGCGCGTCGACATCCGCCGCATCGGCGCCATCAAGGACGGCGACGTCGTCGTCGGGGGCCGGACGCGCGTGAAGGTCGTCAAGAACAAGGTCGCCCCGCCCTTCCGCGAGGCGGAATTCGACGTCATGTACGGCGAAGGCATCTCGCGAGAGGGCGACCTGCTCGACATCGCGGTCGACAAGAAGATCGTCGACAAGAGCGGTACCTGGTTCGCCTATAGCGGCGAACGGCTCGGCCAGGGGCGCGAAAACGTCAAGCAGTTCCTCAAGGACAACCCCGCGACGGCAAAAGCGATCGAGGAAAAAGTCCGCAAAGAACTGGGCCTCCTCGCAGAGGAAACCACGGCCGTCTGACGCCGAGGCCGGAAGTGTCCGGCCTTCGAAAGGGTGGCGGTCATGAACGGTCGATGGACCATTTGGCAGCCCAATGGTCTATCGACCGTTCATGGCCGCGACTACTTCGCCGAGTAGATCCGATCGAGCAGCAAATACCGAGGACGGGTCTTGTCGGCCTCGGCGCGTGAAGTTACGTCGATGTGCATGACCTCGGCGTTACCGGCTTTTTTGATCGCCGGCCACTTTGGCGCCTTGCCGCCGTTCGGGTCGCCTGTCTTGATGAAGTTCGCGAAGTACGTCGACATCGTCTCGGACACTTTCCGGTCGTCGTTCGTCCACGCATAGACGTCGTTGCCCGGCAGGTTCCCCATCGCATATTCGATTTCTGCAGAGTGCGCGGCGCCTCGGGCCGCTCCCTGGGGGCCCTTGTCCGGGTTCATCGCGGGGCGTGGCCGCGAATAGTAGTAGCGGTAGGTCGGCTTCCCGCCGGTCTGCGCGTGCAGATCGATCCACTTCCAGGTGCTGAACGCGATGAAGCGGTCACTCGCCAGGGCTGTGGCGGCGTCGGTCACCTCGTCGGGGGTGTGGCCCGAATAGAGCGCCAGCACCTGGTCCGCGTGCGCTTCGAATCCTGGCAGCGCGCGGACGGCCTTGGCGTAACCCTCGGCCGTCGGCTCGACGCCGCGTCCCAGCACTGCCGCCGCGGCACTCTCCTGTGAATTCCACCCGGCGAGCAGTGGCACGTGCGCCTGTTCACCGGCCCGGAAGATGTCGGCGACCGACTTCGGCAGGAAGGCGCCGTCGATCGTGATGGGAAACCGCGGGCCCTGAACGGCGAGCACGGCATCGGCCGGCATGGCCCTGAGATCGGCAAGCGACTCGGCCTTCGCGGCGGTCGCGAACGCCTGCCCCGTCTTTTCGGCCTGGGCCAGCGGCGCCGGCTCGAAGGTCGGGTTGATCGCCGCGCCGCTCTCGCCGATGGCGCCGGCGATCAGGCCTCGTGACAGCGGCGACGCCATCAGTGCGCTGACCGAGATCGATCCGGCCGACTCGCCCGCGATCGTCACGTGCCGCGGATCGCCGCCGAACGCCGCGATGTTGTCGTGCACCCAGGCGAGAGCCGCCACCTGGTCGAGCAGGCCGTAGTCGCCCGACGCGTGCTTCGGCGACTCCTTGGTCAATTCGGGATGGGCCATGAAGCCGAACACGCCGAGCCGGTAGTTGACCGTCAGCGCGACGATCCCCTTTCGCGCCATGAAGGCGCCGTCGTAGCGCGGTTCGGACCCGTCGCCGGCCGTGAAGCCGCCGCCGTAGAAGTAGACCAGCACCGGCAGCCGTTCACGGCCCGTCTTTGCCGGTGTCCAGACGTTGAGAAACAGGCAGTCCTCGCTCATGCCGCTGGCGCGGAACACCATGTCGGCGAACTGACGGCGCTGCATGCACTGCGCCCCGAAGGCGGTCGCCTTGCGGACCTCCGTCCACGCCGCCGCCGGCTGCGGCGGTTGCCAGCGCAGCGGCCCGACCGGCGGCGCTGCGTACGGAATGCCCTTGTAGACGCGCAGTCCGTCGGCCTCCGTGGTGCCGGAGACCGGACCGGAATTGATATCAACGCGATCGACTGCCGCGGGAAGGAGGAGGGCGATCAGAGATGCGGCGAGAAGGGGCTTCATGCCGCGAGAATATCAGAGTGGTAAACCGCTCACTGCCAACCAAGGATCATCTCTCGTCCTTGACCACGACCAGCACCTCACCTTGACGGAGCAACCCGAGTTCACCGCGAGCGATCGCTTCGATGGCGGCCGGATCGCTGCGGAGCCGGCGCATGCGCTCGCGAAGGGCGGTGTTCTCGCGCTTGAGCTTGGCGAGTTCCTGCTGCGCCGCGGCGTACTGCCGTCGCGCGCGCATCGATTCGGTGAGGCCCCTGTCGCCGAAGACAGCGTTGACGAGGATCGCGCAGGCCAGGAACAGGATCGCCTGCGGCCAGAATCGGCGGGCCGGCCGGCGTGGAGCGATAGCAGACATGCCCACCCGACCGTCGATCGCCAGTGCCGCTCTCGCCATCGATGGCGGCACCGTACCAGAACTCGATCGCGAGTACAACCCCTAGATTGATCGGGATCGGGGAGCGCGAATGGGTGTCACGCTGACTTTGGTCCGAAAAAGCCGGTCCTCTCAAATGCCGTCCTCGGGCTACAGTGTTTATCGCAAAAAAGGAGGCGGGGCATGCTGAAATCCCTTCTGGTCGTCCTCGCGGCAGTCGTCTTGGTCCAAGTGACCCATGCACAAGGGACCAGATACGTCAGGGGCGATACCGTACGCCTCGTCGCACGGGAGAATGGCGACCCGCTTCCGGATTCGCGGATTATCGCCATCGCTGGTGATCGCGTCCACATTGATAAATCCTCCATCACTGTGAACGACGTTGCGGTTCAAGGTGCGTCAGCGGAGTTGCTGCAAACCGTGACCGAAGCGTGGGACCAACTCGTTCCGCAGGGTCACTACTTCGTTGTTGGGGAGAGTGGCCCCCGTGACGACAGGGTGCGTTACTACGGCTTGATCCCAGCAAGCAAGATCATCCGCAAGCTGTAGCTCACCGGTTCAGGGCGGGCCGATTTCAAACTGACCCAGTACCAACTTGTTTAAGAAATTGGTGCCGAGGACTGGAATCGAACCAGTGACACCAGCATTTTCAGTGCTGTGCTCTACCGACTGAGCTACCTCGGCACGCGGAGTCCGCGCAGGTGAAGAAGCGCGATCATATCAGATCGACGCCATGCAATCACCCGCTCAGCGCACCGGATACGAGAGCACGACACCCGCCTTTGTGACCGTCGCGCCGGCCGGCACCATCACGAAAAACACAGCAACGCTGGTGACGCCGTCGCTCGGGATGGTGACGGTCTCTGTGATGGTCACGTCCGCGCTGCCGCGGTGCGCCACGCTAACCTGAATGTCGGAATTCAGCGGGCGGTTGCTCTGATCCTGAATGGCCATTTGCATCGTCCCGAGATCGGCGGTGGCCAGCGTGTAGTTGGCCGTCCCGCTGAACGTCACGGTGTCGCCGGGATGCAGGACCGTTCCCGGCGCGGGATTCATGTTCACGACGCTGTTGAGTGAATCCTGCGCGGCGACCGACGGCGCCGCCGGTTCGCTTTGGCACCCGGCCACGGCCAGCAGCAGCACGAACGTGGCACATCTCGGGAAGATCGACATGACACCCTCCTATTTGACTTTGACCGTCGCCGACGTCTGGAACCGCTTGAACTCGGAGTACGTCGCCTCGCCGTTGATGCTGGCGGTCGATGTCAGATAGAGCTCGGTCATCCGCACCGGGATCAGCATGCCAAGCGTCTCGTCCTTGCGGTAGCTCACGTCGATCTCGGCGCGGCTGCGGGCGCCGCGATACGAGCCAATCACCAGCCGAGTCCGCAGCACGCTGCCGTCGGTGGGATCGATCCACAGCGTACCGGCGGTGGGCACGTCGGCGCCGCCGGCGGTCATGATCATCGTCGGCTTGCGCGTTTCCTCGAAGTCGACCTTCCAGGCGTCGACGCCGCCGACTTTCTCGGCGCCGGAGCGCTGGAACGTGAAACGCACCACGTGCGCGGGATCGAAGAAGAAGAGCGCCGACATCGGCACGTTGAACGAACGGGTCACCGGCCCGACGTTGTAGCGCGCGTTCTCGGCGCTGATCTTCTTCTCCGCCTCGACGTCGGGCACATCCGCCTTGAAGAGCTCCTGCAGCCGATTCTTGCGATCCGGCACGGCCTTGCCGTTGACCTCGATGACGTCGCGATACGCAAGCCAGCCGCCGATCGCCGCCGCGTTCGGCACGAGCGCAATCTCGGAGATGAGCTGCTGATCCGCTGTCCGGGGCCCGCCGGCATCGGCCGCGATTCCAGACGGCGCGGCAGTCGCGCCGCGCCCGCTCGGCCGCCGGAGCCCCGCCAGCGCTCCCTGATCGCCCATGTCGACCGATCCCTGCTTGTAGCGCTCGACGGCGATGAGTACCGAGGCGTCGCGCCCGTAACGGCCAACGTAGTCGCCGACGCGATGCATCAGCTCGTCGATGGCAGGATCGCGACTGAGCGCGGTTCCGCCGGCCGCGGCCGATGGCGACGGCGTCGAAGCCGTCGGGGGCGCGGACGCGGCTGGGTGGACCTCGCCAGGAACGATCTCGAACACGCGGCTGACGCGCGCAATCGCGGCGCCGCCTTTCTGGATGACCGCGCTCGCCGTGTACGGACCCGGCTCCAGCGTCGTCAGATCGAGCGCCGCCTCGGCAACGACGATGCTCTTGTCGTCGTCGCGGGTGCGAAGCTTCAGCGGCCGGCGCAGGGCCGGCGTTGCGGTGCCGCCGCGGATGATCTGGACTTCGCCTCCCGTCTCGCCGAGCGGCTCGGAAGAGCTGAGCTCGATCATGCCGATCGCCGCTTCATCCTGGCGCACGCGGGCCCGCGGCTGCAGCCGTCCGCCGTCGACGCTGCCGATCACCAGATCGGTCGCGTACACTGACCCTGCCTGGCGCAAGCCAACGCGTATCGGCTGATCGAGCGTGCCGACCCGTCCGTCTGCCGAGACGACGGCGGCGCGCAAGCGGTACCGGCCAGGCGCGATGTCGACCTTCGCGCTGGCGAGCCACGGCGAGGCTGCGCCCGCGTCGACATGGACCTTCGAGCCGCCGATGACCTTGCCGTTGTCGATGATGACGTAGCCCCAGTCGGTCGGCGCGGTCGCCACCGACGGCGGCAGCTGCGCCGCGATGATCATCCCGACCTTGTCCGGATCGAGGCTGTGGGTCGTGTAGGTCGCGACCTCGAGCGGCAGTTCGGCGACGTCGGTCGGCTCGTCGAGCGCTGCCGCCAACGCGTCGGGACCCGTCGTGGCCTTCGGAATGGCTGTCGCGGCCGGCGCCCGCACGCTCGCACCCGGCCGCGCAACCGCGACCTCGACTTTGTGCGATTTGCCATCGGCGTCACTGCCGCGGGACTCGACGCCGATTTCGTAGAAGTCGGTGATGCTGGTCGCGATCCGATCGAACGCGCCGGCCGCCTTCCCGGCCCCCATGTAAAACGATCCACCGGTCATCGACGCGATCGTCCCGAGTCCGGTCGCGTACTCGCGGCCGCCGAACACGTTGCCGAAGTGGCCGCGGTCCGACGCGTCGAGATCCTGATCGAGGTGCACGATCGAGAGCGCGACGTGGCTGGCGGCCGCCTCTTCGGCCAGCCTCTGATAGCGCGACAGCAGATCGAGATCGAACACCATGCCGCCCGACAGCACAACCATGTGCTTCGGCGCGTGCAGCGGCGACAGCTTCTTGAGCAGATCCGTCAGCCCGGTCAGCGTTGTCTGCGCCTGCGAGCGCCCCTGCAGCAGCATCTCGTGCGACTGCGTCACGATGGCGGGTGGACACTCGTTGGGCGGCTCCCACGGCGCCGGCTTGACCTTGGGACACTCGCGCTCGAGCACGTGCGCGATCGTCAGCCTGTCTTCCTTCTCGTAGCCGAGCGCCTCGTCCCAGGTCATGAAGTGCTGCCAATCGGGCGTCGGCTGCATGCCGGTCATTGCCTTGATCGCGCTCGCAACCGCCGTGTGATCCCGCGTGAGATCCACGCCGCCGCCAGGCAGGCCGATCGCCGCCACCGCGTCGGACGGCGACAGGCTCTTGAGCACCGCCGCGGCGCTCTCGATGGCGGCGCGCTCGCTGCCCGCCTTGATCGACGGCCGATCGACGACGATGACGACGATGCGTCCGGGCGGGGTGTCGGCGGCGCGGACGAAGCGGCCCACCGCCAGCGCGTCGGCGCCAGACGAGGTCGTGGTCGCGCCGTAGCGATGGACGGTGAGGACCGGCCGCGCCTGGCCGTCGATCTTGACCGTGAAGTCCTCGGCCTTCAGATCGGTGATCGCCACGTCGCCAGGGCCCGTCACCGACGCATCGATCGTCAGCACGTCGCGGGCGCTGCGGAACGTCTGGCGCGGCGGCTGCTGCGCGAGAAGATGGAGAGCGGTTCCCGCGATCAGAACCGCCGTGACGAGCCCTGCGAACCTGGCACGCATCGGTGTCTCCCTGCTGATTACTTCGTGACGTCCAGTCTCCGACTTACTCGGCCGATCGCCTTGCCGTCCTGCTCGACCACGGCGCTGGCCACATAGCGGCCGGGCGTCACGTGCGTCAGGTCGAGGCGGGCTTCGCCGAGCACGATGCCCTTGTCGTCGGTGCGCGCGCGGAACGCCAGCGCCTGGCGCGCCGCCGGCGTGCCGGAGCCATCAGCCACGAGCAGCACCGTGCCGGTCAGGCCGTCGAGCGCTTTGCCGGCGCTCAGTTCGATCATCGCGATGGGCTTATCCCCCGCCGCAACCCGCGGCCGCGGCTCCAGCCGTCCGTTCTCGATCGTGCCGACGATCAAGTCGCTGGCGCGCGCCTCCCCCATCGCTCGCAGTCCCGCGGGCAGCGGCAGCTCCAGCGTGCCGACACGGTCGCCGCTGACGATCGCGGTGCGCAATCGATACGTGCCTGGCGCCACCTCGACCGTGCCGGTCGAGGCCCACGGCACCGGCGCGTCCGCCTCGACGTTGCTGCCGACGGCGCCGACGACCTTGTGCCCATCCATGACCGTGCTGCCCCACAGGGTGGGAGCCGGCTGCGCGGGATCCGGAGCCGCCGTCGCGATCACGACTCGCACTTTCGACGGATCGTGGCTGTGCGTGACGTAGGTCGCCACTTCGAGCGGCAGTTCCGTGACGTCGGTCGGTTCGGCGAGCGCTGCCTTCAGCGTGTCGACCGGCGTGCGCGGGGTGTGCGGACGCACCGCCGTTTCCGTCGGCGCCCGTACCTTCGCTCCGGGACGCGACACCGTGACCTCAATCCGATGCGTCTTTCCGTCCGCATCCCCGGCGATCGCCTCGACGCCAAGCTGGTAAAAGAACGTCAGTTCCGACGCGATACGGTCGAATGGACCTTGTGCGGATCCCACGCCGAAGAAGAATTCGCCGCCGGTGAGAGAGGCAATCGTCGCCAGACCCGTTTCATAGTCGCGACCACCGTAAAAATCCGTCGTAGCGTCGGCACGACCAAACGACGCCATTCCGCCCCCGGGAACTCCCAGCGTCGACGCGTCGAACGACTGCTGGTCGAGATGGACGATGAAGAGCGTCGTGTGACTGCGGGCAGCCGTCTGTGCCATCGTGCGATAGCGCCCGATCAGTGTCTGGTCGAACGGAATGCCCCCCGAGAGCACCACCAGGCTCTTCGGGGCGCGCAGCGGGGCGAGGCGATCGACGACGCTCTCGATGTTCGACAGAGTCGTTTCGGCCTGCGCACGTCCCGCCATCAGCATCTGCTTGACCTCGGGCTCGGAGTACTTCTGGCACCAGTCCGGTCTCTGTCCCAATCGTATGCACTGCTGCTCGTACTCGAGGGCCAGCGTCCAGGACATCGGCATCGACGCCGGAATCGCGACCGCCGTCCCGCCCATGTGGCGCACGGCGTCAATTGCGGCTGCGTGATCGCGCGAGAGATCAGTCACGGCGCCGGGAATACCGACGGCGCCGACGGCATCGGCGGGCGTCAGGCTCTCAACGAGCCGCGACGCCGCCTCCACGGCGGGACGCTCGCCTCCACTGCGGATCGACATCCTGTCGACCGCGATCACGACGATGCGTCCCGGCATCTCGTCGGTGTTGCGCGTGACCGCCGACAAACCGGGGACCGCAACGTTTGAGGAAGCGCGTCGGCCGGCGAACAGCTGCGCACCGACGACGCTGCGCGCCTGCCCGTCGACGCGAACCATGAAGTCGGATGGCTGCAGATCCGTCAGTGGCTTGCCATCGTCGCTCCGAACGGCGACCTCGATCGTCAGGACATCGCGTCCACTGCGGAACGTCTGGCGATCGGTGGGCTGTTGGGCGGCGGCGGCGACGACAGCAGACGCGCACACCGTTGCGGCGAACACGCAACGACGCATGGCACTCCTCGGAGCTGGCAGGCGTGGGCAGTATATCAGTCACGTTGACGACGCAACTCATCCATGCCCGACCGCGCGTCAGGCCGGGCTGTGCCAGTAGTACGCGCGTCCCTGTCCCCAGTTCACGACGAAGATGCGGCCGCCGGCCGAGTGATACACGCGGAATCCCGTCGCCCGTACCTGTGTCACTTCTACCGGGGTGCGGATGAGCGACGGCCACCACTCGAGGCGTCCAGGCGCATCGCACTCGAGCGTGCCGCTGGTGATCTCGTCGCCGAGCAGTGCGCGCACACCCGCCTCGTCCGCGGCGGGAAACGTGAACACCCCCCAGTAGCGCCCATCCGGCAGGTGCCCCTCGCGAAGATCGCGTGCCGACCTCGGCAGCGTGTCCGGCACCCACCCCGCCGCCACCGCCCCCGCCGCCCGCGCCTCGTCGACAGTGTCGAAGACGCCTTCCTTGACGCGCAGCCCATCGCACCCAACCAGCAGCCCCGCCGCCAGCACCAGCACCATCAGCACCCTTGGCACCGTTAGCACCCTTGGCACCAGCACCATCAGCACCCTTGGCACCGTTAGCACCCTTGGCCCCAGCACCATCAGCACCCTTGGCACCCCTAGCACCCTTGGCACCAGCACCTTTAGCACCGTTGGCACCCTTAGCACCCTTGGCACCGTCGCCGCCAGCCCCCTCATCCCCTTTCCCACGTCAGCGTGTGCGTAACGGTCTCCCCGCCCTTATGGACGTCGGCGCTGAGAATCAGGCGCTCGCCGTCGAACCGCATCTGGCGCACCTGATGGCCGCCGACCCACGCCGGGTTCAGCGATCCGTGCACGTGATGGACGACGCTCCTGCCGTCGGGCGCAACTTCGTAGGTGCCGAAGTAGGCGATGTAGCCCAGATACGCGGCGCGCACCTGCTGCGCGTTGCCATCGCCGAGCTCGACGCGGGCCCGTCCCGGGCGCATCACGTGGCCCGACATGTTGCCGTGGTCGTCGTAGTCGAGCCGGCCGACCGCGTCGCCGTACGGCTTGCCGCGCTTGCCTTCCAGTTCGTCGGTCTCGTACGCGACCAGACGCCACGTGCCGACCAGCCGCGGCGTCATCGACCGACCCACGCCGCGTAGAGCTCCGGGCGGCGATGACGCAGGAACAGCTGCCGCGCGTGTGATCGTCCGTTGGCCGCCGGGTCGAGGTCGGCGTAGAGAATCGTGTCGGCCATGGCGGGCGCCCGCGCCACGACCTGGCCGTCGGGCGCGCAAACGAACGACTCGCCGGCGAAGGTCAGACACTCTTCCGCGCCGACGCGGTTGCACAGCGCGACGTGATAGCCGTTCTGAAACGCGGCGACGCGCATCTCGGCCTCGTAGAGCCCGTCGGGCCACTCGCCCACCGCGCCGGCCTGCGGCACCACGACGAGATCGGCGCCCGCCACCGCCAGCGCGCGCATGTATTCCGGAAAGTGACGGTCGTAGCAGATCGCCACGCCGATCCGTCCGGCGCGCGTGTCATAGACCGGGGCACCCGTGTCACCGGGTGTGTAGTAGCCCTGCTCGTGGAAACAGGCGTACTCGGTGATGTGGACCATCCGTGTCCGGCCGAGCAGGCGACCGTCCGCGTCGATGACCGGTGAGCAGTCGTAGGCGTCGGCGCCGTCGCGTTCATAGAGGTTGAGCACGATCACCATGTCATGGCGCCTGGCGCGCTCGGCGAACGCGTCGGTGATCGGGCCGGGGACCGTTTCCGCGAGCTCGTGCGCGCCGGCGCCGGCCGGATGCTGCGGGTAGAAGCGCTCGAAGGCGAGCTCTGCGAAGACAGCGAGCCGCGCACCGGCGCGCGCGGCGGCATCGACCGCCGCCAGCCCCCGTGCGACGTTCGCCGCCTTGTCAGGAGACGCGTGCTGCTGGATGAGCGCGATCTTCACGCTCACCAGTCTACAAGCTGCGCGACACCGGCGTGATCAGGTGTGCTCCCAGCGCCGCGCGCACAGGCGCGCCAGCGACAGCATGACTGCGGCGATCGCGGAGAGCACCAGCACCTGCGGCCACAACTGCCACACCGGCGCGTCGCGCCAGAACACCTTCAGGTAGCCGTCGAGCGCCCAGGCGTTGAACGTCAGCAGCCCGATACGCTGCATCGACTCCGACATCAGGAACCGCGGAAACATGCTGCCGCCGAGCGCCGACATCGTCAGGATGAGGATCGTCCCGATGCCCGAGAGCTGCGCGCGGGTCCGGGCGAGCGTGGCGAGCAGCAGCCCGAACGCGCTCGCCGCGGCGGCCGTAAACACCGTCATCACCGCGAAGCCTGGCAGGTGATGGAAGAGATCGACGCCAAAGGCGAGGCGTCCCCACAGGAACATGACGGTCAGCTGCGATGCGCCGACGAAGGCGATGAACAGCCACTTCGCGGCGAGCAGGCCGGTCATGCCGACGCGTGTCGACAGCACGCGATCGAGCGTGCCGGTGTCCACTTCGTCGAGGAGCGAGCCGCTCGCGCCCGACACCGAGAAGAGCAGGAACATGACGCCGATGCCGGCGGCGTAGAACGAGACGAGGCTCTCGCTGTTGCCCTGACGCATCACGTCGACGGTGTCGATGCCGATCCCGAGCACGGCCGCCGCTTCGCCGGTTCCTACGGTGGCGCCGCCGGCCTTCAACCGCGGCAGCCACGCGCCGACGGCGTCGCGCTGTTGCGGGGTGAGGGCACCGGCGTAGCGCTCGAACTGGCGCACGCCGTTCTGCATCATGAGGTCCGGCGCGGCCGTGAACGACACCTTCTGGAGCAGCCCGCTCACCATCTGCGGCGCGACGGGGTCCGACATGTCGGCCAGCAGCTGCACCCGGGCCGAGCTCGACGACCCGAAGCGCGCCCCCGCCGCGCCGAACCCCCGCGGCAGCACGATCGCCACCGGCACGTCGCCGCCGCGGACGAGCACCCGCGCCGCGTCGGCGTCGAGCGGCGCACCGCGCCCGTCAGCGCCGACGGTGGTCCTGAGCCGCAGCGACTTCTCGTGCGTCAGCCCTTCGACGAGGCGCCGGCTCAACTCGCTGCCGTCTTCGTCGACGACGGCCACCCGGATGACCGGCGTCCCGGTGTTCCGTCCCTGGTTGCCGAAGACCGTCGCGAAAATCGAGAAGAACATGATCGGCAGCAGGAACGTCAGCGCCTGCGCGACGCGGTCGCGCTTCAGATTCGTCCAGCTCACGCGAAACAACGTCGCGATCATTCCCTCAGCTCCCTTCCAGTCAGGTGAATGAAGACCGCCTGGAGGCTCGGCCCTCGGACGTCGACGTCCAGGATCGCCGCCCCCGACGCACTCGCGGCGGCGAGCAGCGCCGGCAGGTCCCTCGCCACGTCGTCGACGCGCGCGCGCAGCAGGCGCGGGTCCTGCGTGTCCGCTTCGGCGCCCGCCGGCATCGTCCGCGGCGCCGCGTCGAGCCGCAGCGTCACGAGACGGTGACCGCCCACCGTCTGCGCGACCAGTTCCGACAAGGTACCGTCGGCAATCACCCGTCCGCGATCGATGATCACGGTCCGCGAGCAGCGCGCTTCCGCTTCCTCGAGGTGATGCGTGGTCAGGAGGAGCGACACCCCCTCGGCGGTCAGCCCGGCCAGCATGTCGTAGATCCGCTCCCGACTCTGCGGATCGACGCCGACGGTCGGCTCGTCGAGCAGGACGACGCGCGGGCGGTGGAGGACGCCGCAGGCGATGTTCAACCGGCGCTTCATGCCGCCCGAGAAGGCCTTGATCGGCTCGTCGGCGCGGTCGGCCAGCGCGGTGGCGCCGAGCGCCCAGGCGACGCGATCGAAGATCTCGCGCGTCGCGACCCCTTGCAGCCGCGCGAACGCGGCCAGGTTCTCGCGCGCGGTGAGCGACGGGTAAATCGCGACTTCCTGCGGCACGATGCCGAGCTGCGGCGGCGTCCGTTGACCGCTCAACGGCTCACCGAACAGGCGAATCTCGCCCCCGTCGAGCTGAACGCGACCCGAAATCGCGCGGATGAGCGTGGTCTTGCCCGCGCCGTTGGGCCCGAGCAGGGCGAGGAGCTCACCCTCTTTCAGTGTCAAAGAGGCGCCGTCGAGCGCCATGACGTCGCCGAATTTCTTGCGCGCTCCGGTGACCGTGAGCACGTCCTGTGGTGTGGTCATCTCGTGGAGAAGATACGCGCGGCCGACGCGGCGGATCGGGAGGATCGGCGAACGGCGGTCGCGCGGCGGCCAGTGGCGCGGGTTCCGGAGGCCGGAGGTCGAACGTCTGGAGTCGGAGGGCGCCTGACCGGATTACCGACTGTCGTTGGGCGTCCCGTCGGCACGCGCGGCGAGCCGTTCGCGCGCCAGGCCGTCGGGATACGACACCATCAGGTTGTACTGCCCGACGAGGCGATTGTGGCCGGCGATCGCAGCCTGGTGCCGGCGGACGCGATCGTTGAACGCATCGACCGTCGCCGGGCTCGTGCGATCGAGCGACCGGCGATCGGTCAGCAGGGCGCGCTCCTCGGCATCGATGTCGGCGCTCTGGCGGCGCAGCTCCGCCAACGCCGTGTCTTTCTCCTGATCGGTGGCGACAATGCCCTTGAACGCGCCGCGCAGCGACAACTCGCGAAGACGCTCCTGAAACACCGGTCCGTGCCCGTTGTCCTGCATCCAGACGGCCATGTGCACCATCTCATGGCACAACGCGCGCCGCCGCTGATCGGGATCGCGCTCGACAACCGGGTTGACGAGAATCATGCGGCCGTCGGTCAGCCCCTGCACGGTAAAGCCATCGGCAATCATCGGACCCAGGTCGGCCAGCCCGCTCTCCCAGCGCACCCGCGGCGCCGGAAGGATGTTCGCAAAGTACGCGTTGTTGAGGTCGTCGTACTCGGATGCGAGATCGGGATCCGAGGGGCGCGCCCGGTTCTGCTCGAACAGCGCGGCCGAGCGCGCTTGATCCGGCGGCAGCGGCGCCGTCCCCGCGTCGACGACGAGCGCCGGCGGCAGGAGCGATTTGCCGGATGCGACCGCGGAGGCCGGCGGCACGACAGCCGGCGCATGCGTGCGCATGATCATCAGCACCGCGACAAAACCGATCAGCAGACCGGCGACGATCGCCGACATCACGCTCGATCGCATCAGGCTCAGCGCCGATCCTTGTCCTTCAGCACTTGACGCAGCGCCTTGGCGCCGATCCGGCCGAGGCGCTTGTTGTCCAGCCACGCCCGCTCGTCGACCTGCCGTTCCTGATAGGTCTGCTCGTCCTGCAGCTTCCTGAAGCTCTCGAGGCGCGCCTCCGGCAGCAGCCCGGCCGCCACTGCCGCCTGCACCGCGCATCCGGGTTCGCCCCGGTGGCGGCAGTCGCGGAACCGGCATCCGCCGCCGAGCTCCTCGACGTCCGCAAACGCGCCCGCCACCGACTCGCCGCTGTCCCACAACTGCAGCTCGCGCATGCCGGGCGTGTCGATCAGGATGCCGCCGCCAGGGAGCGGCAGGAGCTGGCGACCGGTCGTGGTGTGACGGCCCCGGCTGTCCGATTCCCGCACGTCGTGCGTGCGAAGCCGCGCCTCGCCGAGGAGCGCATTGGCGATCGACGACTTGCCGACACCCGACGACCCGAGCAGCGCGCCGGTTCGGCCGCGCCCGAGAAATGCGCGCAGGCGGTCGATGCCGACGGATTCCTTCACCGAAATCGTCTGCACGGGGACGCCCGCCGCCAGGCTCGCGACCTCCGCCGCGATCGCCTCGGGGTTGTCGACGAGGTCCGCCTTGTTGAGGACGATGACGGGGGAAGCGCCGCTCTCCCAGGCGGTGACCAGGTAGCGCTCGATGCGTCGCGGGTTGAAGTCGCGATCAAGTCCCGAGACCAGGAACACGACGTCAATGTTGGCCGCGACGACCTGCTCTTCGGTCGGATTCCCGGCGGCGCGCCTCGAGAACCGCGACACGCGCGGCAGCAGGGCGCGGATGCGCGCGTCGCCGCCGCCTTCGGGCGCCTCGATCGCAACCCAGTCGCCGACCGCCGGAAAATCGGTGCGCCGCGCGGCCGCGTGCCGCAGGCGCCCGGAGACGCGCGCGAGCCGTTCCCCATCGCGCGTCAGGACACGGTAGATGTGGGTGTGCTCGAGGCTGACGCGGGCCGGCTCCAGCCCCAGCGCGGCATGCGGCGCGAAGGCGTCGGCAAACCCGGTCGTCCAGCCAAGGTCTTCGAGGTCCAGGGTGCGATTATAAACGCGCCTCACGCGCTGGAGCGGCCAGTTTCCGCCAGCTGCGGAGCACTTCCGCGACGCTCCAGGCCTGCGCGATGCACCCGCGCGGCACGTAGGGCGGCTCGGCATCGAACACCTCGGAGATCTGGCCGACGCAGGCCTCGTCGAGGTGGTGGTCGAAAGACGTCAGCAGCGTGCGGAGCGCCTGGCGGTCGGTGTCGGGCAGCTTGAGCGCTGCGTCGATGTAGGGGCCGATCAGCCAGGCCCAGACGGTGCCTTGATGATAGGCGGCGTCCCTGGCGCGCAGGTCGCCGTAGTAACGCGCTTTGTACTCGGGGTCGCCCGGCGCCAGCGATCGCAGCCCGAACGGCGTCAGCAGGCGGTCGCGCACGATCTGCATGACCGCGGGCCAGCGGGCCGGGTCGAGCACCGGATGCGGCAGCGAGATGGCCAGCACCTGATTGGGGCGACATGACGGATCGTCGCCGTGCTCGCCGTCCACGACGTCGTAGAGATAGCCGCCCGCGTCGTACCAGAAACGGCGGTTGAACGAGTCGTGCGCGCGGGCCGCGTGCCCGGCCAGGTCCAGCCCTTCCCCGCCTCCGTGCCGCTCGGTCCAGGTGTGCGCGAGGCAGAGCGCGTTGTACCAGAGCGCGTTCAGCTCCACTGCCTTGCCGCGCCGTGGCGTCACGACCCAGTCGCCGACCTTCGCGTCCATCCAGGTGAGCTGGTAGCCGTCGGCCCCTTGCGTGAACAGACCGTCGGCCGGATCGATGCGGATGCCGAACCGCGTGCCCTTGAGATGATGCCGGATGATGTCGAGCAGAACCGGCAGCAGCCGGCGCAGCGTCTCGTCGTCGCCCGTCGCATCGGTGTAGCGCTCGATCGCATGGAAGAACCAGAGCGAGGCGTCCGCGGTGTGATACAGCCCTTCCCGCCGGCCGTCGGGAAACATGTTGGGGATCAGGCCGTCGCGGACGTAGTGCGCGAAGGTCCGCAGGATGTAGCCGGCCTCGCGGACGCGCCGGGTCGCGAGCGTCAGCCCCTCGAGGCTGATCATGGTGTCGCGGCCCCAGTCGGTGAACCAGTGATAGCCGGCGATGACGGTCCGCACCTCGTCGCCTTGCGCTTTGGCGCGCGCCGCTTCCTCGATGCGGCCGGCCGGCCGGATGATGAACTGGTCGGCCGCCAGCACGAGCTCGACGGCGAACTGATCCTGCTCGGGGACGTTGGAGATGGCGATGAGCCGGCGGCGGCGCTCGCGCTCGGCGTTGGCCGCGTCCGGCGGCGCCAGAGCCTCGAGCGTGTCCCACGATTCGGCCGACGCAATCAGCGAAATCGACTGTCCGCGCGCCGCGTCGGCGCGGAAGTAGCCCGGACTCCAGAGCGAGCCGACCCAGTCGTAGCCGCGGTCCTCCTCCATCCTGTAGGGCACCGATCGGATGCCCTTCTCGTCGAGGGTCAGCGCCGCGCGATCGCCGTCGAGCCGCATCCGCAGAATCGGCAGATCGGCATCCGCCGAGAGTTCGTAGCGGCGCCCGGTCGCCGCAATCGTGTAGGTTTGCGCGAGCCCCTGATCGACGGGCGCCTCGTATCCCCGATACTGCACCGAGGGGCGCAGGTTGAATCGTGCGGTCCCCTCCCCCTCGAGCACGGTGTAGGTGACGTGCACGGTGTTCTGCGCATAGGGCATCAGCACCCGCTTCTCGATCGTGAAGCCGTCCATGCGGTAGACCCACACCGGAAGTCCGAGCTCGAGGCGAAACTCCGCGAGGTTCTCGGTGCGATCGGAGGCGTTCGGGCCGGCGACTTCGTCCTCGTCGCCGAGCCAGGTCACGCCGCGCCCGGGCAGCCGCACCCGTTCGAGGAGATGGTTCAGCATCACCAGCCGCCCGAGCGGCGCCGGAAGCGACGCGACCAGCATGCCGTGATACCGGCGGGTCATGACGCCGGCGACGGTCCCCGACGCGTAGCCGCCCAACCCGTTGGTCACGAGCCATTCACGGCGCGGCGGCCGTTCCCCGGCTTCGAGCGCGTCGTCTACGCGGTCGCGCGGACGTTCGATGCGGCGGACGAGATCGGTCATGCGTCACATTCCCGGTTGGCGGGCACGAAGAAGAGCGCGCAGCCGCCGGGCACCAGCCATGGCGCGTCCGGCTTCAGCGGCGGGGTGCCCTGGCCGCCGTACTCCGGCGATTCGCTGCTCCACGCCAGTCGCCAGCGCCGGCCGTACGGCGGCGCGATCAGCGGTTCGCGCGCTGGTGAGAAATCCAGGTCGCAATCGAGGTTGACGACCAGCAGCCGGTCGCCCAATTCCGCGTCCACGTAGCGCAGCAGGAATGCCCCGGTGCCGAGCACCGCCCCCTCGGGTCGGTAACACCCGGCGCGCCGCAGCACAGGATCTTCGCGCCGCAGTTTCAGCAGGTCGATATGCAGCGCGTAAACCTCGTGGTGCGTGACGCGCTCGGCGAACTCGAGCGTACACGCCCTGAACGTGGCCTCCTCGTTGGGAGGCTGAAGCTGTTCGACCACGCGCTGATCGGTCACGCTGGGAAACTGCGACAGGAATTCGATCCGCCCCTTGCGCACCGATTCAGCGAGCGCCCCCTGATGGTCCGCAAAGTAGAGGAACGGCCGCGAGGAGGCGAATTCCTGTCCCTGGAAGAGCATCGGCGTCGACGGCCCGAGCAGCAGCCACGCGGTCATCGCACGGTACGGCGCCGGCGCCGACAACTGGTGCAGGCGGCGGCCGAACGGCGAGTTCGCCACCTGATCGTGATTCTCCAGATAGCTGACGAACGCGGAGGGCATCAGATCGAGTGCCGCGGTGCCGCGGCGCTTCTTCTGCCACGTATACCACTGGCCCTGGTACAGATAGCCCCAGCGCGCGCACGAGACGAGCTCCTGCGGCGATCCCTGGTAGTCGCGATAGTAGGCCTCGCGGCGGCGCGTCAGCGCCACGACCGCCGTATGGTGCGCGTCGTCGTTCCAGAGCGCGTCGACTCCGAATCCCTGCCGCTCGGGCGGCCGCACGATCCGCGTGTCCTGCGGCTCGTTTTCCGCCACGATGAACACCGAGCGGGCCCCGGCCGCGGCGCGCGCCGCCTTGACGATCGATGCGATGACGTGTTCGGCCGAATCGTCTTTGATGTCCTGGGTAGCGTCCAGCCGCAGGCCGTCGAGATGAAATTCCTCGATCCAGTAACGCGCGTTCGCGACGAAATGGTCGCGGACTGCCGGCGGCCCCTCGAAGTTGATCGCGCATCCCCAGTCGTTCCGGTACTTGTCGGTGAAATAGTCCGGCGAGAATTCCGAGAGGTAGTTGCCGTCGGGGCCGAGATGGTTGTAGACGACGTCCAGGATGACGCCGACGCCGCAGCCGTGCGCGCGATCGACGAACCCCCGCAGATCGTCCGGCGTTCCGTAGATGTGGGCCGGCGCGTAGAGATCGACGCCGTCATAACCCCAACCGAAACGGCCGGGAAATTCCGCCAGGGGCATCAGCTCGATCGCCGTGACCCCGATGCGCGCGAGCTCGTCGAGCTGCGCCGCCGCGGCGCGCCACGTCCCCTCGGGCGTGAACGTGCCCACGTGCATCTCGTAGACGACGTGCCCATGATTCTGCAGGCCTCGCCATCCGGTGTCCGTCCAGGGGAATGCACCGGGATCGACGTAGGCCGATGGCTGATGCGGACCGTCGGGTTGCCATCTCGAGGCCGGATCGGGCCGCAGGCGCTCGCCGTCCAGGCGAAACCAGTAGCGTTCGCCGGCCGACGCCGCGGCATCGACGGCGGCGAAATATCCGTCCTCGTCCCGCGTCATTGGCACGACGCGTTCGCCGCGTCCCGATTGGGCCGGCACCACCAGATCCATCTGCCGCACGGCCGGCCCCCACGCCCGGACATGGGCGCCACCGCCCTCCTGCATCTCCGCGCCGGCCGGAAGACGCCGCCGCAACTCCGTCAGCTCAATTCGCTCCATCCGACTCCGTTCGCTGCCAACTGCCTGCTGGCTGCCACGTCTATTCTTTACCCCCTCGCGCTCTTCCGGCGCTCCCGCCCCGCGAGCCGCGCGATTTCCGCCGTCAGGACCGCCGGCTCCACCGACTTCGGCAGGTCGCGCTTGGCTCCCGCCAGCAGCCGCCCGATCGCATCGTCGGTGCGCGCGAACGACGTCAGCGCGACGGCCGGAATGCGTCCTCCGCGCTCAGCCTCGAGCGTCGGGACCCGGCCGACGAGGGCATACGCGTCCCGCTCGGGCGAAGCCGTATCGCTGACCAGCACGTCGGGACGCCACGCCTCGAGCATCTCCAACGCTTCGTGGACCGACGCGGCGGTGCGCACCGAGGCGCCGCGCTGCTGCAGGACGAGGCTGAGCAGCTCGCGCGCCTCGCGATCGCGATCGAGAATCACGACGCGGATGCCGTCGAGCTGCGGCGAGATGTCGCCAGTCCGGCGAGTGTCCCGGCCGGCATACTCGAGCGGCTGGTCCTCGGGGTGGAGCGGCAGCCGCACGGTGAACACCGCTCCTCCCGCGGGATCGTTGTCGGCCCGGATGTCGCCGCCGTGGCGCTCTACCAGATCGCGCACGAGCGCCAGGCCGACCCCGAGCCCGCCGGAGCCCCGCGTCAGCGACGAGTCCGCCTGCGTGAACCGCTCGAAGATGCGCGGCAGGAACTCGGGCGCCACGCCGGGACCGGTGTCGCGCACGATGACCGCCGCCGTGTCGTCGGCCTCGAGCGAGACGTAGATCTTGCCGCCGCGCGGCGTGAACTTGATCGCGTTGGCGAGCAGATGCCAGAACACCTGGCGCAGCCGTGTCGCGTCGCCGCGCACCGTCGGCTGACCCGGCACCATCGTCACGTGCAGGGTGACGTCCTTGGCCTGCGCCGCCGTGACGACCTGCGACACCGCCTCCTCAATCGGGGTCTTGAGCGGCACCACCGCGACTGCGAAGCTGAGGCGGCCGGTCAGCGCGCGCGACACGTCGAGCAGATCGGTGGTCAGCTGCGCCTGCAGGCGGACGTTGCGTTCGATCGCCTCGAGGCCGCGGGCCTCAGTGGCACGATCGAGCTTGCCGGATCGCACCAGGTGCAGCCATCCGAGCACGGCGTTGAGCGGGGTGCGCAGTTCGTGCGAGATCGTGCCGAGGAATTCGTCCTTCGTGCGGCTCGCCAGTTCGACGTCGTGGCGCGCGTGATCGGCGTCAGACGCCGCATGCTCGGCGACCCGGCGCGCATGGCGCAGCTCGGCGACCAGCGCGGTCAGCAGCAGCCCTTCGACGACGAACAGCGCAAGGTGGGTGTGGACGGCGAGCGTCGGCCGCGTCCACGAGCCGCTGCCTCCGAGGACGGCACCCAGCACCGTCACAGAGAGAGCGGCGCCCGTGCCGGCGAACCACGCGGCGCCCAGGACCGTGACGCTGAGCAGCAGGAACAGTCCTCCCTCGTCGACGACCGCCGACTGCATCCGCGAGGCGAGAAAGGCGATCACCACCGCCGACAGCGCAGCGAATTGCCTGACCGGCCGCGGTATCGTCGGAAAGGGAAAGGGACCGGCGGCCGGCCTCATGAGTCCGACCGCTCCTGGGCGGCAAGCGGCGGCCCCTCGTCTTCGACCAACGCTTCCGGCGCTGGCTCGGCCGGCCGCATCGGGCGCATCACCGCCCCAACCACGTCGTCGATGAGACCGTAGGCCTTGGCGCGCCACGCATCGAGATAGAAATCGACGCGTTTGGTGTCCCGGATGATCTGCTTCAGCGGGCGTCCCGAACGGGACGCCATGATCTGGTAGATCTGACTCTGCATCTGACGCAGCCGTTCCAGATGCTGCGCCGCGGCGGTCGTCGACTGCCAACCCGCCCATTTCGCCGGCTCATGAATCATGATCCACGAGTGGGGAAACGCCAGCCGCCGTGCGGGGCTGGCGGCCTGGAGGACCACGGATCCCATGGAATAGGCCATCCCCTGGACGATCACGGAGATCTGGATGCCGCGGCCGACCAGGTCCTGGATCGCGTCGTGGATGGCCAGGCCGTCCGTAACGTTCCCGCCGGCGCTGTTGATGTAGAGATTGATGGGCTTGGCGTTCTCGCTGGCCAATTCCCGCAGTCGTTCGATGGTGGTGCGGGCCAGATCCTTTTCGATGTCGCCGATGAGATAGACGTCGCGCAGGCGCTCGCTCTGCTCCTTGCGCAGCAGATCCTTGACGGCGTCAACCAGGTCGGTGAGCGATCGGTCCTCAGGCAAGCCCATAGCTGGGCGTGGCTACTTCATGCTGCGTGCCGTCGGCTTGGGACGCCTATGGACGGGCTGGATGCGCCGCACGCCGCGCCAGCGGGACGACGAATTTCTCCGCGGTCAGCGTGTCGGAGAAGCTGACCACCTTGACGTCGACGAGGCCCGCCTCCTGTCCCGCGCGCATCATCTCGGCTTCGGTCAGGTCCTTGGATCCCTTGGGGCGAAGTGTCCACAGCGCCCCGTTCGCCTTCAGGCGCGGCACGAGCGGCGCGAGCCGGCGCAGGTCGGTGCGGTGGCGGAACAGCGCCAGGATCATGTCCGCCGGCGCCTGACCCGAGGTTCGTATCGCGGCGCCGGCCTCACGCAACTCGTGGACGAAGACGGTGTCGGATTCGATGCCGAGGAGCAGCACGTCGGCGTCCTTCTTGACGCCCAGCTTCTCGAGGCGCGTCCGGGTGCTGACATGTTCGACGCGCTTCGCCCCGCTCTTGCTCACGCCTTGCCCCCGTCCGCCGCCACGCGCAGGTGCGCCAGATAGGCGTCGAGCGTCGCGTAGTGCCCGAACACGAAACGGGACATGAAACGGAAGACGACGTTCGACACTTCGCCGTCCTCGGTGATCGTGAGATCAGAGCCGGCGCCCGCGGCGGCGATGCGATACGTCCAGGCGCCCCCGAAAGGCAGCCGATCGGTGTCGATGCGCGCGACGAGCAGCGACGGACGCTCCATCCGCTCGAATCGCATGGGAATCTTCATGCCGCCGGTCTCTTCTATCCACGCGGGCATGCCATCTTTGTCGGGCAGGCGTTCGAGCGAGGCCACGTCACGACGCCAGGAGCGGAAGCGCGAGACGTCCGACAGCAGTCCGTAGAGCGCGTCGGGGGGCAGCGGCACGCGTGCCGTCCTCGATACCGAGTGGCGCCTGGGCAGCAGCGCGCCAACGAGGGCGACGAGCGCCGCCGTACCGGCAAGGACAGCGACGACATACCAGATCCAACGCATCACTCCTCCTGTTGCCCGGCATGAGCCAGTAGCGCCAGGCCTTCGATGGCGCGCGCCCGGTCTTCATCGGTCAGCCGCCCGACCAGGGTCTCGACGCGGCTGGGATCGAGCACCGAGCTGGCTTCACGGATACGGATCCCCGCGCTCGTCAGCCGCACGTGCACCCGGCGGCGGTCCTTCGCGTCCCTGGCGCGCGCGACGTAGCC
Source organism: Vicinamibacterales bacterium (assembly GCA_036496585.1). Classification (NCBI taxonomy): domain Bacteria; kingdom Pseudomonadati; phylum Acidobacteriota; class Vicinamibacteria; order Vicinamibacterales; species Vicinamibacterales bacterium. The sequence goes on along the minus strand of DASXLB010000022.1, from coordinate 42,958 downwards.
TTTGCGCTCGAGCCGATCCAGGGCGATCGACATCGTGGCCGCCGTGACCCCCATGTGCGCCGCAAGCTCCATCACGGTCGTCGGCTCGAATTCGTCGAGATGATCGAGGATGCTCGCCTGGTGGCGACTGAGCAGCCGCTGGGTCTGGGGGTCGCGGACGTGGCGGGTATGACAGGCGAAATAAATCCGGGGATAGAGGGTCATCACGGCGGTGAGCGCCTCGCCGACGGTGGCCCTATTCATTTTGATTAGCCTTAACAATATATTCTTCTGTAAGTTATTGCAAACCCGCGGGCTCCTCCTCTCGTCAAACTGTCCGGACTTCAAGGGACGGCGGCGGCGGCACGGGATGACCGCTTGTGGGACGACGCGATGCCACGAACGGTCAACCGCCGGGGGCAGATTCATCGGACGAATGGCAATAAGCATTTTTAAATAAGCGAGTTACATTGATCAGCCCGGTGGCACGGCCTTTTGCTTAGTACTGAATATGGTTGATATCGCTCGTCCGTCGCAGGCCCGGAAGAAACGCATCCGCCGCATCCTCTACGCCACAGCTGCCGTCGTCGTCATCGGCGGCATCTCGCTCGGCGTCTCCAAGCTCAAGCCCGCCGCCCCCTCCGTCGACAAGGCTGTCGTCTGGATCGATTCGGTGAAGCGGGGATCGATGCTGCGTCAGGTCCGCGGCTCCGGCGTGCTCACCCCGGAAGACATCCGATGGATTCCGGCGCAGACGCAGGGACGCGTCGAGGAGATCGTGCTGCGCCCCGGCGCGCAGGTGAAGCCCGACACGGTCATTCTGATCCTCAGCAATCCTGAGTTGACCCAGACCGTGAGGGAAGCCGAGCTCGGCTACAAGTCGGCGCAGGCTGCTTACGACAACAAGAAGGCCGAACTGGAGAGCGCGTTCCTCAGCCAGGAGGCCAACGTCGCCAGCATCGACGCGCAATACAAGCAGGCGGCGCTCGACCTCGAAGCCAACGAAGAACTCTTCAAGGAAAAACTCGTCCCGGAGCTGACGGTCAAGCAGAAGCGCAGCACCGCCGACGATCTCAAGAACCGTCTTGGTGTTGAACAGAACCGCCTGAAGATCACGCGCGAAGGCACGACGTCGCAGCTGGCCCCGCAGGAAGCCGACGTCAACCAGAAGAAGGCGGCGTGGGATCTGCGCCGGCAGCAGCTCGAGGATCTGAAGGTCAAGGCGGGTATGTCGGGCACGCTGACGGTGGTGCCGGTCGAACGCGGCCAGCAGGTCGCGCCCGGAACCAACCTGGCGCGCGTCGCCAACCCCTCGCTCCTCAAGGCCGAGTTGCGGATCGCCGAAACCCAGACGAAGGACATCCACATCGGCCAGTACGCCGAGGTCGATACACGCAACGGAATCGTCAAGGGTCACGTCTCACGCATGGACCCGTCTTCGACTGGCGGGACCGTCGGCGTCGACGTGAGCATGGACGAAGCGCTTCCGCCGGGCGCGCGCCCGGATCTGAGCGTCGACGGGACGATCCAGCTGGAAAAGCTCGAGAACATCATTTACGTGGGCCGTCCCGCCTTCGGGCAGGAAAACAGCACGGTGACGATTTTCAAGGTGCAGCCGAGCGGCGAGGCCATCGCGACGAAAGTGAAGCTGGGACGCGCGTCGGTCAACACCATCGAAGTGATCGAGGGGCTCAGCCCCGGCGATCAGGTGATCCTCTCCGACATGTCTCAGTACGACTCGTACGACCGAGTCCAGCTCAAAGGCTAGGCGATCCGAGCGCCAAGCGCGAACGGAATGGAGCGGCCGACGTAGCGGCCGCGCAATGGAGCGAGCGTAAGCGAGGGGCCGGAGGGCACCGCCGCGAAGCGGCGGACCCGAGTGCCATTTTAAGGAGCCAAGATGAACACGTCCGCACAACCGCTGATTCACCTCGACGGCGTCACCAAGGTGTTCTTCACCGACGAGGTCGAGACGCATGCGCTCGCCGGCATCCATCTCGAGATCAAGAGCGGAGAGTACATCGCGATCGCGGGCCCGTCGGGCTGTGGCAAGTCGACGCTGCTGTCGATTCTCGGGCTCCTCGACTCGCCCACCGAAGGTCGCTACGTGCTCAACGGCAAGGAAGTGGCGGACCTGCCGCTCTCCGAACGCGCCCGCGTGCGCAACCGCGAGATCGGCTTTATCTTTCAGAGCTTCAACCTGATCGGCGATCTCAACGTGTATGAGAACGTCGAGCTGCCGCTCACCTACCGCGGCATGAAGTCGGCCGAGCGCAAGGAGCGCGCGATGGCGGCGCTCGAAAAAGTGGGCATGGCACACCGGGCCAAGCACCTGCCCTCGCAGCTCTCGGGCGGTCAGCAGCAGCGCGTCGCGGTGGCGCGCGCGGTCGCCGGCGCGCCGTCGATCCTGCTCGCCGACGAGCCGACCGGCAACCTCGACTCGAAGAACGGCGAAGCCGTCATGGAGCTGCTCCGTGAGCTGCACCGCGAAGGGGCGACGATCTGCATGGTGACGCACGATCCGCGCTACGCGCGCCACGCCGATCGCTCCATCCACCTCTTTGACGGCCGCGTCGTCGAAGAGGACGGCAACAAGGGCGCCGAGCGGGAGCTCGAGGAGAGCGGCTTCGACATCGCGCACTGAGGTGCAAGTTGGCAGCGGGCAATTGGCAGCGGGCAGTTCGCAGTAGCTGCCGGCTGGCGAGCCTCCCATGCATGACCTGAAATACGGCCTCCGGATGCTCGTCAGGAGCCCCGGCTTCAGTCTCGTCGCGGTGTTGTCGCTGGCGCTCGGCATCGGCGCCAACACCGCGATCTTCAGTCTGATCAACGCGCTCCTGCTCCGGCCGCTGCCCGTGGACGACGCGGCGACGCTCATGTCGATTGCGACGACGGACCAGCGCAACGCCGGCAACCTGCAGGTCTCGCATCTCAACTTCAAGGATCTGCGCGCGCAGAACGCCGCCTTCGCCGACATGGCGGCGTTCTCGTTCAACGGCCTGAACTTCAGCAACGGCAAGGAATCGCAGCCGATCAACGCGCAGATCGTCACCGCGAACTACTTTTCGGTGCTCGGCGTGCACCTGCCGCTCGGGCGCGGGTTCCTGCAGGCCGAGGAAGACACGAGCGTTCCGGTGGTGGTGCTGAGCGACGGGTTCTGGACGCGGACGCTGGGCGCCGACCCAGGCGTGATCGGCAGGACGATCTCGCTCAACCAGACGCCGTACACCGTCGTCGGCGTCGCGCCGAAGAGGTTCGACGGCACGCTTCTCGGTGGAGGCCCTGACGTCTGGGTTCCCGTGACGAAGGCGCTCGCTCCCGTCACCGCATGGTTCGAGACACGGCGCGGGCTCTGGCTCTTCGTCATCGGCCGGCTGAAGCCCGGCGTCACGCCCGAACAGGCGCGTTCGAACCTCACGTCGGTCTTCGCCACGCTCGAATCGACCTTTCCAGGCGACAACAAGGGTCGCAGCGTAGCGGTCGTGCCACTGCTCGAAGCACGGTTGAACCCGACGGGCCAGGGGCCCAATCTGATCCTGCAGATTTCGTCGCTGCTGATGGTCATCGTCGGCATCGTGCTGCTGATCGCCTGCGCCAACATCGCCAACCTGCTGCTGGCTCGCGCCTCGAAGCGGCGCCGCGAGGTGGCGATCCGGCTGGCGCTCGGAGCGTCGCGCGGACGGCTCGTCCGCCAGTTGCTGACCGAGAGCGTGCTCTTGTCGTTGCTGGGGGGCGCCGCCGGCCTGCTCCTGGCGTACTGGACGCTCGACGCGCTGGTGGGAGCACCGCTGCCGCTGCCAATCCCCGTCGACAGCGGGATCGCCGCCGACGGCCGAGTCTTGCTTTTCACGCTGGGCCTCGCGGTGATGACTGGCGTCATCTTCGGCCTCGTACCGGCGCTGCAGTCATCGCGCGCCGACGTCGTGCCGGTGCTGAAGAACGAGCTCGTCCCGTCTTCAGGCGCGCGCCGCGGCTTGTGGTCGCTCTTCTCGCTGCGCCACGGCCTCGTCGTCGCCCAGGTGGCCCTGTCGCTCATTTCCCTGATCGCCGCCGGCCTCTTCCTGCGCAGCTTGCGTCACCAGCAACAGATCGATCCCGGCTTCCAGACCGCCGGCGTATTGATCGTCAACTTCAACCTGGCGCGGTCGGGCTATACGCCGGAGCGCGGCCAGGTGTTCTTCGACGCGCTCGTCGATCGCGCCGCCGCGTTGCCTGGGGTGCAGCACGCGACGATCGCGTCCGGCCCGCCGCTGGCCGGCGGCCTCGCGCGCAGCGTCTTCCCCGAGGGGATGGACACGACGACACGCGACCGCGTGCTGGTGCAGGTGAACGCCGTCGGAGTCGACTATTTCGACACGCTCGGCGTTCCGCTGCTGCGCGGCCGAGCCTTCACGCCTGGCGACCGGCCGCAATCGCCGCGCGTCGTCGTGGTCAACGAGACCATGGCGCAGAAGTTCTGGCCGGGCCAGGACGCGATCGGCAAGCGCTTCAAATTCTTCGGCGACGCAGACTACTCGACGATCGTCGGCGTCGCGAAAGACAGCAAGTACAACGCGATCGCGGAGGCGCCGATTCCGTTCATCTATGAGGCGTTCCGGCAGCGTTACAGCGGCGGCGCGACGCTGCACGTCCGCACCGCCGGCGACGCCGCCTCGCTGGCGGCGGCAGTCCGCCATGAGGTGCAGCAGATCGATCCGACCGTCCCGGTGTTCAACGCCCGCACGCTCGAGGTGCAGATCGCCAATTCGCTCCAGCCGCTCCGCATGAACGTCGTGCTGCTGGGCGTGTTCGGCGCGCTGGCCCTGGTCCTGGCGTCGATCGGCCTGTACGGCGTCACCAATTACTCGGTCACGCAGCGGACACGCGAGATCGGCGTGCGCATGGCGCTTGGCGCCGATCCGCGATCCGTGCTGGCGCTCGTGCTCGGCCACGGCATGCTGCTCGTCGGGCTCGGGCTCGCGCTCGGTCTGGCGGTGGCGCTGGCCGGAGCCGGCAGCCTCAGCGCGCTCGTCGTCGGGGTCAATCCCCGCGATCCCGTGACGCTCTGCGCCACGGCAGGCGGCCTGGGACTCGTCGCCTTGGTCGCCAACTACGTCCCGGCCCGCCGCGCGACGCGCATCGATCCGCTGGTCGCCCTGCGTACCGATTAGATCACCCAATCCCCCGATCACCCCCATGCTCATCACCGATCATCTCAAGGAACAGCGCGACGAGCGCCACGTCGTCCGGTCCGCCGACCCGCGTGTCCTCATCGCCGACGACCAGTCGGACGTCCTCGAAGCGCTGCGGCTGCTGCTCAAGGCCGAAGGCTTCGTGCTCGAGACCGCCTCGTCGCCGGCCGGCGTGCTCGCCGCCGTCGAAGCGCGCGAGTTCGACGTGGCTCTCATCGATCTCAACTACACCCGCGACACGACGTCCGGCGAAGAGGGGCTCAATCTGTTGTCGCGCATCCAGGGGCTCGACCCGACGCTGCCGGTCGTCGTGATGACGGCGTGGGGCAGTGTCGAGGTCGCGGTCGAGGCGATGCGCCGCGGGGCTCGCGACTTCATCCAGAAGCCGTGGGACAACGCGCGGCTCCTGGCGATCGTGCGGACCCAGATCGAGCTGAGCCAGGCGTTGCGCAAGGGGCAGCGCCTCGAAGCCGAGAATTCGCTGCTGCGCGGCGACGGCATGCCGAAGGTGATCGCCGAATCGCCGGGCATGCAGAACGTGCTGCAGGTGATCGCGCGCGTCGGGCCATCCGACGCCAACGTGCTGGTGCTCGGCGAGAACGGTACCGGCAAGGGCGTCGTCGCGCGGGCGCTGCACGCCGTCTCGAGCCGCGCCTCGCGACCGATGGTGATCGTGAATTCCGGCGGCGTCTCGGAAGGGGTGTTCGAGAGCGAGCTGTTCGGCCACGTCCGCGGCGCGTTCACCGACGCGCGGAGCGACCGCGTCGGCCGTTTCGAGCTGGCCGACCAAGGCACGCTGTTCCTCGACGAAATCGCGAACGTGCCCCTCAGTCAGCAGGCCAAGCTGCTGCGGATCATCGAGACCGGAGAATTCGAGCGGCTCGGCTCCTCGCGCACCCGCCGCGTCGACACTCGCATCATCTCGGCGACCAACGCCAACCTGACCGACGAGGTCGCCGCCGGCCGCTTCCGCCAGGACCTGCTCTTCCGCTTGAACACCATCGAGATCCGTCTGCCGCCGCTGCGCGATCGCCGCGAAGACCTGCCGCTGCTGGCCCAGCACTTCCTCCGGCAGCACGCCCAGCGCTATCGCAAGCGGCTGACCGGCTTCGAAAGCGGGGCGATGCAGATGCTCCTCGAGCACGGCTGGCCCGGCAACGTCCGCGAGCTCGATCACGCGGTCGAACGGGCCGTGCTGATGTCGGCGGGCCCGTTGGTGAAGCCGACTGATCTCGGCCTGCGCGCCGGCAAGGAGGGAGGCGGCCGCCTCGAGGACATGAGCCTTGAAGACGTCGAGTGCTTCCTGATCAAGAAGGCGATGACCCGCTATGACGGCAACGTCTCGCAGGCCGCCAAGGCGCTCGGCCTGAGCCGGTCCGCGCTCTATCGCCGCCTGCAGCGCTACGGCCTGTAGCGGTCGGCGCAGGCCTGATTTCGGCACGATCGATCGGCCGCGACGCGTCGACGATGTCGAGACTCGCCGCCGCAGAGTCGCCGGAACCGCCACGCTGCCGCCGCGACGTCAACCCTCGGATTGTCGTGACTGAAACGCCGCGATGGCCGTCGAAGCGGGCAGCCGTGTCGGCGGCACTCCAGGTGACGCAGGTAAATCCCATGTGACCTCGGGCCCGTTGCTACAATGCGAGACACTCACATGCCGGCGTCCCGCCCGCGCGAGCCGCGTCTCAGTCACGATCGCCGCATCCTGTTGATGGCGCTCGCCTCGGCGAGCCCCGGCGCGATCATCTCGCTCATCTTCCTCTGGACGGGCGACTACACGCCCAAGGTCCAGTGGACGCTCACCGTCTTCATCGTCGCCTTCTGCCTCGGCTTCGCCTTCGCCCTGCGCGAGCGCGTCGTCCTGCCGCTGCAAACCCTCTCGAACCTGCTCGCCGCTCTCGGCGAAGGGGATTTCTCGATTCGCGCCCGTGGCGCGCGCGGCGGCGATCCGCTCGGCGAGGTCATGACCGAGGTGAATACGCTGGTCGAGACGCTGCGTCATCAGCGGCTCGACGCCCTCGAGGCAACGACCCTGCTGCGCAAGGTGATGGCGGAGATCGACGTCGCCGTCTACACCTTCGACGCCGATCGCGAGCTGACCTTCGTCAACCGCGCCGGCGCGCAGCTGCTGGCGCAGGTGCCGGAGCGAATGCTCCAGCGCAGGGCCGAAGAGCTCGGACTCGAGGACTGTCTCGACGGCGACACTCCGCGCGTCATCAACACGGCTTTTCCCGGCGGCGTCGGCCGCTGGGAGATCCGCCGCAGCTCGTTCCGCCAGGGCGGCAGGCCGCACGAACTGCTCGTGCTGTCCGACCTGAGCCACCCGCTGCGCGAGGAGGAACGGCAGGCGTTTCAGCGCCTGATCCGGGTCATCGGCCACGAGATGAACAATTCGCTGGCGCCGATCAAGTCCATCGCCGGCAGCCTGGCGACCATCGTGCAGCGCGACCCGCCCCCCGCCGACTGGCGCGACGACGTGCAGCGCGGTCTTGGCGTGATCGAATCGCGATCCGAGTCGCTGAGCCGGTTCATGAGCGCCTACGCGCGGCTCGCCAGACTGCCACCGCCCCGGCTGGCGCCGCTCGAAGTCGGCGCGCTCGTCGACCGCGTCGTCACGCTCGAGAAGGGGCACAATGTCGAGGTCGGCGGCGGGCCGCGCCTGCTGATTCAGGGCGATCGCGATCAGCTCGAGCAGCTGTTGATCAACCTGTGTCGCAACGCGGTCGACGCCGTGCGCGAGACGAGCGGGGCCGTCCGCGTCGGCTGGCAGCGGCTGCCCGGTTCGTCTCCGCCGGCCATGGAGCTGTGGGTCGAGGACGAGGGACCTGGACTCTCCAATACCGGGAACCTGTTCGTGCCGTTCTTCACGACGAAACCGGGGGGATCGGGCATCGGCCTGGTGCTGAGCCGCCAGATCGCCGAAGGCCACGGGGGTACGCTGATGCTCGAGAATCGGGAAGACCGCACCGGCTGCCGGGCGAGTCTGCGCCTGCCGCTGCAGCCGGCGATGCCGGCGCGGCTCGCAGAACAGTCAGCGTGAGCGACGTGATCCGACCCTTTCTGTCCCGATTCCGATAGCGCCAGACCGATGCCGCACCTCTTCGCCAACACCGTGACCTGGCAGGCGATCACCGGCGCCGTGCTACCGACCATCGTCGTCGCATGGCTGGCGGCGGAAGCCGCCCGACGCGCCGTCGCCGCCGCGATGCGAGCGCTGCTGCGCGACAGTCTGTCGACCAGGCTGCCGTCGGTGCAGACGCCGCTGCGCCTGATCTGGCTGCTCACTTTCGGGCTCGTCTTCGCGGTGCTGATCTTCCCGGCGTTCGAGATGACGGGCGCGCGGCCGCGGGCCGGCGTCCACATGCGTACGCTCGCCGAATGGGCGTTCGACTCCGGTTTGCGCGTGCTGCTCATCTCCGCGGTTGCGTTCGCGTTGATCAGGATGGTTGCGGTCGGCGTGAAGCGGTTCGAGCACGACGTCAACTTCGGGACCGGCCTCGACGCGCTCGAACGGGCCAAGCGGGCGCGAACCCTCGGCAGCGTGCTCACCAACGTCACGACGGTCGTGGTGTTGTCGATTGCCGCGCTGATGATCCTGCAGCAGCTCCGCGTCGATATCTCTCCCGCCCTGACCGGCGCCGGCGTCGTCGGCGTAGCGCTCGGCTTCGGCGCGCAGAACCTCGTCAAGGATCTGATCGGCGGCTTCTTCCTGATCCTCGAGAACCAGGTCCGGGTCGGCGACGTCGTCGCGATCAACGGCACCGGCGGCCTCGTCGAGGCGATCAACCTGCGGACGACGATCCTGCGTGACGAGGAAGGCACCGTCCACATCTTTCCCAACGGCAGCATCAGCACGCTGAGCAACCGCAGCATGCAGTTCAGCTTCTACGTGGTCAACCTACCGCTCGCCTACGGCGAGGACGTGGACACGGTCACGGCGCTGCTCGCTGGGATCGCCGCCCAGATGCAGACTGAGACCCCTTACCAGCCCTTCATCCTCGCACCGCTCGAGATCATCGGCGTCGACGCTTTCGAGCAGACCGGCATCCGCGTGAAGGTGCGCATCAAGACGGCGCCGCTGAAGCAGTGGTTCATCGGCCGCGAGTTCCGGCGGCGGGTGAACGTCGCGTTCCAGGAGCGCGGGATTCAGATGTGGTCGCCGCAGCTGCAGGCCACGGTCTCAATTCCCAACGCCGCCGCGCCCGACTCCGACGCGGCGCCGACGGCTGGACAAGCGGAGGGCCCACGTTAGATCGCTCGCCCGCCCGCTGCACCCGGCGCCGAACCGTCGCCGGCGGCCGCCGGACCATCCGTCAGTAGCCTGAGGGAGCGGCGGCCGCGCTCTTCTGGCCGGTCGATTCCTGGACGATCTTGACACCGGCGCTCGCCCCAACGCGCGACGCGCCGGCGGCCACCATCGCCTTCAGGCCTTCGTAGTCGCGCACGCCCCCGGCCGCCTTGACCCCCATCTCGGCGCCGACTACGCGCCGCATCAGGGCGACGTCGTGCGCCGTCGCGCCGCCCGAGGCGAAGCCGGTCGACGTCTTGACGAAGTCGGCCCCCGCCGCCTTCGACAGCGTGCAGGCGGCCACCTTCTCGTCGTCGGTCAGCAGCGCCGCCTCGATGATCACCTTGCTGATCACGCTGGCCTCGCGGCATGGCTGCACGACTGCCTCGATGTCGCGCTCGACGGTCTGCAGGTCGCCCGACTTGAGCGCGCCGATGTTGATCACCATGTCGACTTCGGCGGCGCCGTCGAAGATGGCGCGCCGGGTTTCGTAGTGCTTGACGTCGGCCGTGGTGGCGCCGAGCGGAAACCCGACGACCGTGCACACGCCAACCCCGCTGCCGCGCAGCAACTGCGCCGCCAGCCTGACCCAGGCCGGGTTGATACAGACCGTGGCGAAGTGGAACTCGGCCGCTTCGCGGCACAGCTTCTCGACGTCGCTCCGCATCGCATCCGGTTTCAGAAGCGTGTGGTCGATCATCGACGCGACGCCGCCGGCGGCTCCGCCGCTCGCGTGCAGCCCGATGCGCGTCGCGCCGGCGTCGATGACGCCGCGCAGCTGGTCCGGACAGCAGTCGTAGAGGACCGCGTGGCAGCTACAGTGGGACGGCGCCGCCGCCGCGCGGCGCTGCGCGCCCATCACCTCCTCGGTGATGATCTCGACGAGCCGCTGCAGATCCTGCGGATTCAGCATGACGTCCGGCATCGGTTGGCCGATGTCCGACAGCCGACGCGTTTCAGAAGGACTCCTCGAGGCGCCGAATCTTCATCAGCCGACGAATATAGCGCGGTTCCTTCATGGGCGTGCTCAGCCAGACGTCGACCAGCCTGATCGCTTCGTCGGGTTGCAGGAAGGTCGACCCAAGGGTCATGACGTTGGTGCCGTTGTGCTCCCGGGAATATCGGGCAACCGTCTCGGTGGTCACCATCGCGGCACGGATGCCGCGGACTTTGTTCGCCGCAATCGCGGACCCGATCCCTGCGCCGTCGATGACGATGCCGGCATCGGCTTCTCCCCGCGCGACGGCCTTCGCGACCGATGCCGCCGTGTCGGGATAATCAACCGACGCGACGCCGTCGACGCCAAGATCGTTGACCTCGATCGCCTTGCCGCGCAGATGCTGGACGATCGCCTTGCGCAGCGCGCCGCTCGTGTGATCGCCGGCGATCGCCACGCGCCGGATGTCCGCCTTCGGCGCCAGGTCAGCCGGCAGGAAGGGATCGACCGAGCCCGCCGGCACCACGGTCACGCGCCGCTCGCGCAGCGTGTCGGCCGCCAGCGGCGTGACGTGCCCGCCCTTGGCAAGTTCCACGGTCGCGCCGCGTTCGATCTGCCTGGCGTCCGCCTCGGTGATGATCTGAAACACTCGCGTCACTCGGTCCTCACCCCAGTCGCGGTTCGGCCAGTGGCCGCCGGCCGATCACTGCTCCAGCACCGCGATGTACGGGAGATTCCGGTATTTCTCGGCGTAGTCCAGCCCGTAGCCGACCACGAAATGATCGTCGATCGTGAACCCGATGTAGTCGACGGCGACCTCCACCTTGCGCCGCGACGGCTTGCTCAGCAGACACGCTGTCTTCAGCGTCTGCGGCGCCCGCGCCTTCAGCAGGTCCTGCAGGTAGTGCAGCGTCAGCCCCGTATCGACAATGTCTTCGACGAGGATGACGTGCCGCCCTTCGACGTTGCTGTCCAGATCCTTGAGCACGCGCACCTGGCCGGAAGACGTCGTCCCCTTCCCGTAGCTCGACACCGCCATGAAATCCATGGTGACGCGCTCGCTCATCGCCCGCACCAGGTCGGCCATGAACATGAAGCCGCCCTTGAGGATGGCGACGAGATGGATGCCATCCTCTCCCGGGTAGTCGCGCTCGATTTCGGCGGCCATGGTGCGGATCCGCGCGTGGATGTCGGCTTGGGCGATCAGCGTAGTCGTGGTCGGCATGGACGTTTTACCTGACGGCGGCGCGGACCTTGTCGGCCATCGCGCGCGCATCGGCGAGCACCTGTCGCGCGTCGAGCGTCAGCACCTTGCGGTCGCGCATCAGCACACGGCCGTTGACGATCGTCGTCTGCACGTCGTCGCCGCGCGTCACGTAGACCAGGTGCGACACCGGGTCGTACATCGGCGTCTGCCGCGCCGCGGCCATCGAGACGACGATGACGTCGGCGCGCTTGCCGGACTCGAGCGAGCCGATCGTCTTCTCCATCCCGAGGACGCGCGCGCCGTCGATGGTCGCCATCTCCACCGCGACCGGCGCCGGAATCGCACGCGGGTCGTTGTCGACGAGCTTTTGCAGGAACGCCGCCTGGCGCATGGCCTCGAACATGTCGAGGTCGTTGTTGCTCGCGGCGCCGTCGGTGCCGAGCCCGACGACAACCCCGGCCCGACGCATCGCCTCCACCGGCGCCGTGCCGCTGGCGAGCTTCATGTTGCTCTCGGGGTTGTGCGACACGCCGACGTGCCGCGCCGCCAGGATCTCGATGTCGGCGGGCGTCACGTGAACCGCGTGGGCCGCCACCGTGCGCGGCCCCCAGAAGCCGATCGAGTCGAGAAACGCCGTCGGCGTCAGGTGGTATTGGTCCTGCGCGGTCTTGACCTCGTCGCTCGTCTCGGCGAGATGAATGATGACGGGGATGTGCAGGCGGTCGGCCAGCGCGCGGCACGCCTTGAGCGTGTCGGCGTCGAGGGTATACATCGCGTGCGGCGCGACCGCCGGCGTGATCAGGTCGTCGCCGGCGAACTCGCGGGCGAACCGTTCCGTCAGCGCCAGACTGTCGGCCGGCGTCTTCGCGTCGGCCACCGGGAACCGGATAATCGTCTCGCCGAGCACGCCGCGCAGACCCGCCGCCTTGGTGGCGCGCGCGATCTCGTCCTCGAAATAATACATGTCGGTGTAGGTCGTCGTGCCGGACTCGATCATTTCGAGCGCCGCCAGCCGCGTGCCCACGCGGACGAACTCAGGCGAGACGGTTTTTGCCTCGGCCGGGAAGATGTACTTCTGCAGCCAGTCCATCAACGCCAGATCGTCGGCCAGGCCGCGGAACAGCACCATCGGCGCGTGGGTGTGCGTGTTGATCAGACCCGGCATGACGACGCTGCCGGAGGCGTCGATGGTGTCGCGGCCGCGATAGCTCGCGGCCACCTGATCGGCCGTGTCGACCGCGACGATGTCGCGGCCGTCGATGGCGACCGCGCCGCGCGGAATCACGCGCCGCGCCGCGTCGACCGTCACCACCGTGCCGTTGGTGATCACCAGCGACACGGTCCGTATGCGCGGCGCCTGCGCCAGGAGGGCGGCGATCGCGGCCACGAGTGTCAACCGGCTCAGCATGAGTGTCCGATTCTATACGAGCGGGCGGACGTGGATGTATAGTGCGAGCGTGTCGGTCCACCTCATCGAGCACCCGCTCGTGCAGGACGCGCTCGTGACGCTGCGTGACCACGCCACGCCGCCCGAGCTGTTCCGGCGGATGGCGGTGCGCATCAGCCTGCTCCTCGCCGCCGAGGCGACGCGCGACCTGCCGGCGACCGCCGTCACCGTGCAGACGCCGCTGGCGCCGGCCGACGGGCGACGCGTCACCGCTGACGTCGTGGTGGTTCCGGTGCTGCGCGCCGGCCTCGGGATGCTCGACGCGGTGCTCGAGCTCATCCCCTCGGCGCGGGTCGGCCACATCGGGCTGCAGCGCGACGAGAGCACCGCCATCGCGTCGCAGTACTATTCGAAACTGCCGCGCGGCCTCCAGAACAGCGTCGTGCTGATGATCGACCCGATGCTGGCGACCGGCGGCAGCGCGGTGGCGGCGCTCGATCACCTGACCAGCGCCGGCGCGCGCGACATCCGCATGATCTGCATCGTCGCCGCACCGGAAGGCGTCGATCTGGTGCAGCGCCATCATCCGGGCGTCCGCATCTATACGCCGGCGATCGACCGGCAGTTGAACGACCACAAGTACATCGTGCCGGGGCTCGGCGACTTCGGCGATCGCCTCTACGGAACGCTGTGAGCCGCGACCACACGCGCGGAGCCGGCGGCAGCGAGCAGTGGCGGACGGCGCTCACCTGCATCGAGCCCAACAAGATCCTCCTCCGCGGCTACCCGGTCGACGAGATCATGGGGCGGCTGACGTTCGGCGAAGCGATCTACACGCTGCTGATGGGAGAAGTGCCATCGCCCGGCATCGGCAGCCTGATGGAAGCCGTGCTGGTCTCCTTCATCGATCACGGCGTGACGCCACCGTCGACGCTGGCCGCGCGAAACACGGCGACCACCGGCGCGCCGCTGCGCGCCTGCGTCGCGGCCGGCATTCTCGGCTTCGGGCGTCACCATGGCGGCGACATCGAGCCGTGCATGCAGTTCCTCGACCAGGGGCTGGAACGCGTGCGCAAGGGCGCCAGTTATCACGAGGCGGCCACCGAGATCGTCACCCGCTGCGAGAACGCCGGCGAGCCGATGCCGGGCTTCGGCCACCGCTTCCACACCCGCGACCCGCGCGCCGCGCGATTGTTCCAGATGGCGCTCGAGCTCGAGATTGAGGGGACGCACATCCAGATGATCCGAGCCGTGGAGCTGGTGATGGCCGGGCTTCCGGACGATCGCGCGCTGCCGATCAACATCGACGGTGCGATCGCGGCGGTGTGCGGCGACATCGGGATCCCGCCCGAGATCGCCAACGCCCTGTTCATCATCTCGCGCGTCCCCGGCATCGCCGCCCAGGCGCAGGAGGAGCGCGCGCGCCAGCATCCCATGCGTCAAATCGATCCGAAGGATCACATCTACGACGGGGCTCAACAGCGGCGGCTGCCCGACAAGCGGAGATAGGTCCATCGCATGCGTTATCTCATCGCCGTCTACGCCGTGCTCGCCCTGGCCCTCGCGCAGGCACCCGGACCAGGCCTCGTCAGTCCGTGCCCCGGCTGCGGCTATCCCCCCGAGGCGCGCGACGACGGCAATCACGTCGGATGGACGTCGATCTTCGATGGCACGACGCTGACCGGCTGGGACGGCAATCCCGCCGTGTGGAAGGTGGAGGACGGCGCGATCACCGCCGAGAGCACGGCCGAACGCCGCGTCGGTAGCACGTTCATCGTCTGGCGCGGCGGCGAGCCGGCCGATTTCGAACTGACGCTGGAGATCAAGGCCGGCCAGGACATCCACAGCGGCGTGTTCTATCGGGGCAAGGTCGGCCCGGCGCCCCCTCGCGCGATTGCCCCGCCGCGCAATCCAGCCGCGGCCGCCCGGCCGCAGCAGGCCCCGCCCGCCGTGCCGGCGGATCCGCGCTGGAACGTGATGGGCTACGGACTCGATTTCGACTACCCGCTCGACAACGACGGCAACGTCCAGGACACGACCCGCGCCGAGACGCAGATCGGCTGGCGGGGTCACGTCGTGCGCATGGAGCCGGGACTGCGTCCACGGGTGCTCGGCGCCATCGGAGATCGGGATGCCCTGCGCACCGTGCTGCGGCAGGGGGACTGGAACCAGATCCACATCATCGCCCGCGGCTCCACGCTCACCCACATCGTCAACGGTCAGTTGATGGCCGTCGTAGTAGACGACGATACGGCCGCGCGCAAAGCGGCAGGCGTGATCGCGCTCCAGATCGAGCAGTACGGGACGGGCAAGGTCTCGTTCCGCAATATCTGGCTGAAACAGTAACCGGGGGAACGATGCACATGGTTGTCAGATTTGCCGTGGCGGGAGCGCTGATCGTCGCGGCCGCGGCGCCGATGGCGGGTCAGAAGACGTCCGTCGCAGACGTGGCCAAGCAGATGTCCGGCGCGTGGACGATCGACCTCGCGCTCAGCCCTGCGTTCGCGCCGGCGCGCGGCAACGGGGGCAGGCGCGGCGGCGCCGCGTTCGCCATCTCCGCGAGTCCTCTTCAGCGCGGCGGGCGCGGCGGCGGTGGCGGCGGCGATACGCCCTCCTCGAACGACGACCTCACGCCGGCCGAACTCGCCGAGCGCGGCGTGATGATGCAGCTCCGGCAGATCGCGCCGCGGATCACGATTGCCGCGACCGCCGAGACCTTCTCGATCACCGACGAACGCGGCCAGCAGACCTGCGACCTGAACGACAAGGGGCAGAAGGTCCAGATGTCGGACGTGGCCGTGACGGCGAAATGCCATTGGGACAAGGACAAGCTTCGCCAGGAGTTCTCGGCCACCCGCAGCAAGCTGATTCGCGTCTGGAATCTCGATGAGGCAGGCCGTCTGGTCATGAAGGGCAAGCTCGAAGGCATGAACCAGAACACGCCCGAAGCGACCGCCGTGTTCCAGCGCAACGACAAAGACAAGTAGGGCGCGCGTCCGATCGGCCGCGAACGCACCTCCTCTTCCACGTTTCACAGACTCGCCACAGGCGGCGTGTATCATCGCTGATGAGTTCGCCGGTGCCGTTGACGTCTGCCACGATCGCCCTTTGCGTCTCGCTCGGGAGACGCGCCGAGACCTCCGCGCCACGAAAGCCGAACACGCCCGTTCCCAGTCCGACCTCTGTCTCCAGGTCGCGCACGGGCGGTCGACTCCACGTCGGCGCGGAGTACCCGCCGGCAGCAGGACGTAAATGAGAGGGACAACCTCCTCGTCCCTTTCCTGAACGTCCCGCTGCCGGTGTCCAACCGCGTCGCCCATGTTCTTTCAACGACTTACCGCGACCTCGACTGGATTGGCGATTGCCCGCTATGATGGGGGGGAGCGACATCATGCCTGCAGAACGCGCTGAACTCGCCCGTATTTCGCCCGCTCGTCCAGTCCCGGCGGCAGGCTCGCCTCCCCTTAGGCTGATCGTTCCGGCCGGCTGCCAGCGTTGCCATGGCCTCGAGATCGCGGTTTCGTCGGCCGTCGAGCGGCAGACGGTGATGCTGTACTGGCGCTGCCGGACGTGCCTCCATCAATGGCCGGTGATGCCGGCCGAGAGCGACAGCACGGAACGACGGCAGGGACGCCGCGATCGCCGCGGGAAGACGCGCGCCGATCGACGCCAGGGCGAGCGCTGATCGCGCGAACCCTCACTTCGTCGTCGATCGATTGCCCGTCTCGCGCTCTCCCTCGCCGCCGCGGCCGTCGGGGACTCGACGCCACAGCCAGCTTCCGACTCCGACCGTCGCCAGCACGAGCGCGGCTCGCGTCGGCCATTTCGATCGAGCCTGGCGCGGCGCGGGTGCGATCAGCCGCCGCAGGGCGTCGACGCTCTCGGCCGAGTCCGCGCGGGCGCGTGTTCGCCGCTCCTCGGCCGGGATCCAGCGACTGAGCGGCGCAAACGTCTCCGATGCGCAGACCGGGCACCGGGTCTCCGAATGCACTTCCTGGCAGTCGAGGCACAGGCGCGCGGCGTGTAGCTGCATGAACCCAATGTAATCCACACCGCGCTCGTGCGTGGCATAATCGGCGCGTCACAGCAAGAGCGGCCCACTCCTGGAGCGGAGAGTCGTCATGAGCGTGTTGAGATTGATGCACTTCGTGCTGGCGGCAGCGATCGTCGCCGCATCGGCCGCACCGGCGGCCGCGCAGCGCTATTCGGCGCAGCAGAACGGCGACGTCGTCGAGCTGGCCGACAGCGGCGCGCAGATGAACGTCTCCGTCGTGTGGAGCATGAGCAATGCCTGGAAGGTCCAGGTGAAGGGCAAGGACCTCGTTCGAGCCTCCGCCACGCTCGCCGACTTCGAGAACCGCCCCGGGCTCAACGGCGTGCCGATCCTGGCGCCGTTTGCGAATCGTCTCGACGAGACCGCCTTCTACGCCAACGACAAGAAATACAACTTTGACCTCGAACTGGGGAACGTCCGCGGGCCGATTCCGCAAACCGGGTACGTCAACGGCGTGAAAGCGTGGCAGCTGGTCGAAGCCAAAGCCGACCGCGACGCGGCGTGGGTCACCTGCCGGCTGGACTTCTACAAGATTCCGGCTTTCATCAAGCAGTTTCCGTTTGCTCACACGATCACCATGACCTACCGGGTGTCGAACGGCGTGCTCGAAGTGCGGACGAAGCTCGAGAACCTGAGCAGCGAGCCGATGCCCGTGGCTATTGGCTTCCACCCGATCTTCGAGATGCCCGACGGTAACCGCGACGACTGGACCGCGTCGCTCGACGCGAAGACCCATTGGATCGAGATACCGCAGCGGCTGCCGACGGGCGAGACGCAGCCGATCGAGAACTTCTTCGGATCGGATCGCACCAATATCCAGCTCAAGAAGTACGCGCTCATCGACGACGTGTTCACGGATCTCGTGCGCGACGCGAACGGCCGCGCGACGATGAAGCTGATGTCCGCCGGCAAGGAGCTCGACGTGACGCTTGGACCGAAATACCGCACGGTGCTGGCGTGGTCGACCCCTCTTCCGTCCGGCGCCGGCCGCGGCGCAGGACAAGGGCGCGCCGGCGGTCCTCCGGGAGGACCCGGACGCGGTGGCGCGGGAGGCCCGGCAACCTCGCCCGCTTCGTCGGGTCCCTTTCCCGTCGACCCTGCTCAGGGTGTGAAGGTCGCGCCTCCGGCGGTGCCGCCCGCCGAGGGAGCGCCGGCTCCGACGACGAAAGGCTTCATGGCGTTCGAGCCGATGGCCGCGATCACCAACGCGCTCAATCTGGCGCATCGCGGCGTCTACCAGGAACTGCAGACGATTGCCCCCGGCGGATCGTGGGAAGAGAGCTTCTGGATCACGACGAAGGGGTACTGACGCTGACGGCCTCTCCCGAATCGTCGCGTTTCGACGAGCTCATCGACGCGATCGTGGCTGACGATGCCGGGGCGGTGCGCCTGATACGAGCGACGCCGGACGTCGCATTGCTGTCTGCCGCCCGCGAGCGTTTCCACGAGGACGTTCACCACCAGGTCTATCGGGGAGATACCGTCCTGCACCTGGCGGCGGCTGCGCTCCGGCCGTTCGTCGTCACGGCGCTGGTCGAAGCCGGGGCGGACCCCAACGCCCGGAACCGGCGTGGTGCGACCGCGCTGCACTATGCCTGCGACGCGCGGCCTGCCGCGGACACCGCGCCGAACGCCGCGGCCCAGACGGCTGTGATCCGTCTCCTCGTCGATGCCGGATCGATCATCGAACAGAAAGACAGATCGGGGACGGCGCCGCTGCACCGCGCGGTACGCGCGCGCAGCGTGCCGGCGGTGCGCGCCCTGCTGGAGCGCGGCGCGTGCGTCGATGCCACGCACGGGAGACAGCGCACGACGTCTCTCCACATCGTCACGCATTCGACCGGAGCCAGCGGCACGAAAGGCACCCGCGCCGAGCAGCAGGCCATCGTCGCGCTGCTGCTCGAGTACGGGGCCGATCCTCGCGCGCGCGACAGCAACGGCAATCTGCCGCGGCTGTAGGCCAGAAGGCCCCGAGGCGCTTTGCACCGCGGTTCAGCGTTCTTCGTTGTTGGAGCTGGTATCTTTGTCCTATACTCGCAGGGTTCGTCAGCAGCGTTGTCTGGCGGGAACGAAGAGGACATGGCGAAGAAAGCAACAAACGATATCCGGCAGTGGGCGCGACTTGGCGCAGAGCAACGGCTGGTCGAACTACAACGTGAGATCGCCGCGATTCACGCCACATTCCCCGGCCTGCGGCGCGGCGCTCGAACACCCGGCGCCGCGGCGCCGGCACCCCACGCGGCCGCGCCGGCCGCCACGCCCAAGAAACGGCGCCGCCGCCGGAAGATGAGCGCAGAGGCGCGCAAGCGAATCTCGGACGCTCAGAAGGCGCGCTGGGCCAAGCACAGGACCGGGAAATAGAGCGGGCCGCGGCTTGTCGGCCCGCCACACTCGCCAATGGGGCGAATAAGGCCGCCGCGGTCTCAATGGCGTCCGCGTCCGGCGGGCCTTACCTCAAACGAATCTGACTCTTATCGGTGGCGGCTTTCGTAGCCCGAGCCTCGCGCGCGGCTGACCGAATCTCCGCCAGCTGGTGCTGGGCCCGGACCACGACGACAAGCGGGCACTGGTCGCACACCCACGCCGGGACCGCCTGAGTTCGCGCTCTCCTCTCTCGCGAAAGCCGATAGCGCTCGGTAAACTCCAGCACGCCGGTGGTGCATTCTCGACACGGCTTCGTATCGCCGACCAAGGGCCGATCGGCGCCGCGGCGCTCAGAGCGACGGGCAGATGCTTTCATGGCGGCGCGCGGGCGCAACGGATGCGGATCGACCCACGAGCCGATTTTATCGCGTTCCTCGCCGTTTCTCCTGACTCGCTGCTCTCCGCCACACTTTTCTCGTCCAGAGTTCCTCGTGCGGGGGCGCGTGGAGCTTGAGGCGGCGAGCTCGACCATCACCTCGACATCGGAACGCAGGCTACCTATGGCCCGCTCGCACCCGGCGAGCGACGTCGTCTCGATAATCGTCAGCGGCTTGCTCTCCAGGCCGCCGACGCTGTCGACCTTGCAGCGAATGGGCAGGCTGCCGGGCCTTTGTTCTAACGGGCAAAGAGTAGCCGCCGCCAGCCGAGCGCGCCGATGGCGGTCATGAGGAGCACGGCGCTCGCGGGCTCCGGCGTCGGCGAAGGGCTGCCGGGGTCCGAGAAATCCAGCGTGAAGTTGAAGCCGACTGACGCGAACATCGGGCCGAATGGCGACGACACGGCCTGGGCGTCGCCGAGGATGTCAAAGCCGTAAGTCCCGGGCTGCAGGACACCGGAGTGTGAGATGTTCGGCGCGAACGGGTTTCGGTCGCCGAACAGCGATGTGTTGGGCGCGCTGACGGCGGAGCCCGAGTCCAACCATGTCACTCCACGCCCACTCCCATCGAAGCTGGCGTTGAAGTCGTAGACCTGCGCGACGGACAAGGTGACCAGGAGGTTGAAGCCCGTCAAGCCATCAGCGAAGGCCTGCGAGTCGGGGCCACTGGCAACCGCCGAGGCCATCCCCTCTCCTGACAAATGATGTGGGTCGACGAGGTTGGTGACGAGATCGGCGGTCCCCTCCGCATGACTGGCCGGCAGCGTCGCATCCGCCAGCGCGTGCATCGCGTCGCTGTCCTCCGGGCTGCTGGACGAGCCAGTCTGGCCGGTCGTATCGCTGGCGTGGGCGTCGCTGATCGCGAAACGGGAGGAACTGAGCGTAATCGGGTCGGCGCCGGCCAGCACAGGCAGCGCAGCCGACACGATCGCAGCCGCAGCTACGATCTTCGTGCGGACAAACATATGTATGCCTCCCTTTCCCGGTTCGTGTCAGGCGTGAGCGCCGGATCGCTCTAGATCCGCCGCCGACGGGCGAGGAGGCTGAGCGCTCCGGTGCCGAGCAGCAGCAGGGAGGCCGGCTCGGGCGTCGCCGAGACGTCCGGGGACGTGAAGTCGTAGGTGATGTCGTGCGCGTCGAACAGGCCGCCCCCGACCGGCGTGAAGTGCGCGGTCGCGATGCCGCTGCCGCTCAGCGAGGCAATGAAAATTGGCGTCCCCCCGCTGCCGCTGCCCGGCGGCAGGCCCTCGATCTCGCCGCTCAACGTGAACGGCGCGCTGATCGTGTGCAGCGCCGTCGCGCTCGTGAATTCCATAGGGCTGGTGAAGTTCAGCTGCCCGAAGAGGTTGGTCGACGGATACGCGACCCCGTTGAACTCGCCGGGGAAACCGCTGGAGAAATGGCCGCCGCTGGTGCTGCTGAGATTGAACTGAATCCGGTCCGCAGGCGCACACGGCTCGCACTGGAAGATCTCTCCGGCAACGCCGTTCGGGCCAGCCGTGAGCGAGAAGCCGTCGCCGGTGAACGTAAATGAACCGCCGCTCATCTGCGCGACTGCCTGACCGCTGGTCACCGTCACTTCATCGGCCGCCACGCGTGTGACCCCGACCACCCAGAAAAGAGCGAGAAAACAGACACTCTGGAGAAATAACTTCCGCATCCGGACACCTCTGAGGCCGCTGCCGCAAGCACGATGCCGTCGTTCCACCACGCGAGACGCGGGTCGAGACCGAGGATGTCGCCGATTCGATTTCGCAGCCGCCCGGCGGAGTGTTCACCGGGACGGTTGACAGCCACACGATGCCGAGCGAATATCCGCGCCATGACCCCCGCCGGATTTCGTCGCATCGCGCTGGCGCTGAAGGACGTCGAGGAGCACGCGCACCATCATCATCCGGACTTTCGCGTCGCCGGCCGCGTCTTCGCCACGCTCGGTTACCCCGACCGCGCCTGGGGGATGGTCAAGCTCACTCCAGATCAGCAGCGAGCCTTCAGTCGTGACTACCCCGAGGCGTTCGCCCCTGTGAAGGGCGCGTGGGGCGAACGGGGCGCCACATCGACGCGCTTGAAGAGTCTGGACGAAGAGATGCTCGGAGAAGCGCTGACGCTCGCGTGGCGCAACGCTGTCGAAGCCAAGCCCGCTCGCACGGCCAAGCCACCGCGACGTCGCCACGCGCCATGAATCGCCGATTCGGATTGGCGCTGTCCAACCTCCGCGAGCGATCGTGAGAGCGACGGCGCACTACAAGCGAGTGCCCAAACGATACCCTCACCTCGTGTTCCGCCGATGCGAATTCGAATCGCTGGCATTGCGTTTTCGCTTGCTTGTCTGATCATCGCAGGCTGCAAGGAGTCGACCGCGCCCGATAGTGTCAACGTCTCAGGAACGTGGGCGGGATAC
Source organism: Vicinamibacterales bacterium (assembly GCA_036496585.1). NCBI lineage: Bacteria > Pseudomonadati > Acidobacteriota > Vicinamibacteria > Vicinamibacterales > Vicinamibacterales bacterium. The sequence continues at coordinate 20,734 of DASXLB010000022.1, read as the reverse complement.
ACGTGCGCTCCATCCCGATCGGACTCCTGCGCGATTCAGCTACGCCTGACGCAAGCGGGAAGCTCCGTGAGCGGAACCTACGGCTTCACGGTGAGCGCCGGGACCGTCCAAGGCAGCGTCAGCGGGTCGACGGTCGCTCTGACTCTCACGGATTCTCTGACAGCCCATTCGAATTGCGTGCAGGCGAACCTCACTCCGAGCGAAATGACCGGTCCCTACATGCCGGGCTGTGGGAGCGTGACGGCGAACGGTTCCTTCGATGTGACACGACAGTAGCGGCGAGCGGGCTTCCACGAGTTTCGCGAGGGAACCGAAGAACCAGCAACGGGGGCTTCCGGCTGCACGACTGGTGCACCACCGAGCAAAAACAAAAGGCGCCGTTTCACACCCGGCGCCTTCTCGCAAACGATTGATTCTCTTACGCGTGAATTGGTGGGCGCTGCTGGAATCGAACCAGCGACCCCCGCCGTGTGAAGGCGATGCTCTACCGCTGAGCCAAGCGCCCAATTCCGGGTGAGACCTTCAATTATATACCGGCGCCTAGGTCCCCGATTTCAGCTTCGCGATCAACAGCTGCAGGACCTGCGAGTAGGCCGCGTCGGCCTCGCCGAACGCCTTGGCGTAATCCGCCTCCGACATCTTCGCCTTCTTCGGCTCGCCGTCGAACGAGATGGTGCCGGCATGGCGCTCGACGCTGTCGGCCGGCGTGTCCCCCTTCGGCTTCGCCACGAGGCCGTCGGCCAGCATGTCCATGACGAACGTCTTGCTCCCCGCCACGGACGCCGAGCTGAGGTTGACGTACACCTCGTGATAGTCCTTCTTGGCGAGCTCGTCATTGAGGATCGACGGCGCGGCGTACTTGGCGGACACGACGAGCAGTTCGGTGCCTGGATAGTAGAGGGCGGCGGCGAACGCGCCGGGCGCCTGGGGATCGGCGGCCGCGATGGCGTCGAGCTTTTTCTCGTCGAGCAGCTGCGCGAGCTGCTTCGCGAGCTCGGGCGACTTCGCGTCCTGTGCGCGCGCAACTGCCGGCGCCGCGAGGACAAGGGCAACCAGGACGGCCATCGAGCGAACCATCGGGAGTCCTCCTCAGTAGAGCTGGAAAGGCCCGAAGTCTACCAGATCGGCCGGCTACCCGATAAACAGCGCGTCCTCGTCTTCGACCGTGCCGGGCCGACCCCGGAAATCGCGCATCCCGCGCAGTGCGCCAAGCCCCGCCTTGAGGGCGCTGAAGAGCGCGAGGCCTTCACGCGCCGGAGTGACAATGGCCTGCTGGATGACGAGCGAGGTCTCGTCCACCCGCCGCGTCAGATCGGTCATCAGACGGTCGATCTTCTGCGCCTGTGCCGTCGCCAGCACGGCGGTCCTGTGGGCCTCGTCGGCGATCGACGCGGCGCGCACCAGAAGCGGGCGGATGTCCTGCTGCAGCATGGCGGTCACGTCGCGCACCTGGCCGGCGACGCGCGCCAGCGCCATGACGGCGCCGATCTGCACCACCGCCATCACGAGCGTCGCCACGGCGATGACGCCGAGAAACAGGAGGCTCCAGTCGTTCACATCTCCTCCCCGGGCGTGCCCGGCGGCGGGGCGTTTCGCGCCTGCTGGTAGGCCTCGCGGCCACGTTCGAGGGCGCCGGCGAGCGTGTCACGCTGGCGGTTCCACAGATCTTTTCCCTGACGCGCCGCCTCGTTCGCCTTATCGCGCCCTTCGCGCGCCTTCTCCACGAGCCGGCGGCGCGTTTCCTCGCCGGTCGACGGCGCCATCAGCAGCGCCACGGCCGCGCCGGCGATCGCCCCGAGCACGAACGCCACGACCACCGTTCCCGCGCCGCTGTCGTTATTCGCCATTGTCTGCCTCCACCCGGCCTGGGGCCTGCCGCGCCTCGCCGCGCCGCTTTTTAGAAGATGCTCACCTTGACGTTCAAGTACTTTTTCGGATCCCTGCGGATGTCCGCGATCAACCCTTTCAGTTCGTTCGCGGCTGCGTTCATATTGTCATACATCTCCTTGTTGTGCAGGAGCTGGCCGGCAGTTCCCTGCCCGTCGTTCAGGTTCTTCAACGTCTGATCGAGACGGTTCACGCTGCCGTTCAAGCGATCGTACAGTTCCTTTTCGGTCAGCAGCTTGCCGAAGGTGTTGTCGCCGCGGTTCATCCGGCCGCTCGCCTGCTCGAAATTCGCGCTCGCCGCGCTCAACGACTTGGCGAGCGCATCGTCCTTCAGCAGCTTCCCGAGGGAACCCTCGCCGGCATTGATCCGATCCGTCATCTGCCGCAGGTTGGCCAGCGATGCGTTCAGCTCGTCGTAGGCGTGCGGATCGTTGGTCAGCTTTCCGAGCGTCCCCTTGCCCTTGTTGATCGACGCGGTGACCTGGTTGATCGAGTCGGCGAGCGCGGTCAGATCGTGATAGAGCTCGTCGTCGGTGACCAGCTTGCCGACGGTGCCCTTGCCTCCGCGGATGTCCTTGAGCAGCCCCGTCGCGGCGGTGATGCCCTCGTTGGCGCTTGCGGCGACGTCACTGAACTGCACCGGCGGCTTCACCGACTGGATCGTGTCCCCTTCCTTCAGCGGGGTGCCGCCCGGCGCCGCCGAGACGTCGATCAGCGGCTCGCCCAGCAGGCTGATCGAGCCGATCGACGCGCGCGAGCCGGACGTCACCCGCGACTGGTTTTCCTTCTTGATCGACAGCCCGACCTCGACGCCGTCGCCTTTCAACTCCACCTTGGTCACCTTGCCGACCTCGACGCCGGCGATGCGGACGATGGCGCCGCTCTTCAGCCCCTGCACGTCCTGAAAATTCGTCTTCAGGCCGTAACGCTCCCAGGTGAAGCCGCTGGCACCGCCGACCGCGATGACCAGCATCGCGGTGAGCGCCAGCGCCGCCACCGCCATGATGCCGATCTTCAGTTCCGACCAGGCCAGCGATCGTGTCCTTGGCATGTCTTGTTCCTTACGCGAGAAAGGCGCGGATGTACTCGTCGGCGCGCGCCGCGGCGCGCAGTTCGTCGGCGTGCCCTTCGAAGTGGACCCGCCCGTCCTTGAGCATGATGAAATGCGCCTGGTGCGCCTTGCCGCCGCTGGCGCGTTCGTAGCGCAGGCCGGCCTCTTCGCGCACGGCGGTGTGCTCGGCGACGAAGAAGGCGTCGCGCAACTGGTGGGTCACCAGCATCGAGCTGACCCCCTCGACGTCGCGCAGCTTCACGATCTCCTCGTCCACGGTCAGCGAGGTGATCGGGTCGAGGCCGGTCGTCGGCTCGTCGTAGAGCAGGATCTTCGGCCTGGCCGCCAGCGCGCGGGCGATCGCGACGCGGCGGCGCTGCCCCCCGGAGAGTTCCGACGGCATGCGATCGGCGAATTCCGACAGGCCGATGAATCCCAGCACCTCGTCGACCCGCTCATCGGACCGCGCCGCCGGCCAGTTCAGCTCCTCGGTCAGCTTGTAGGCCACGTTCTCGCGGACGGTGAGCGAATCGAACAATGCCCCTTCCTGGAACACCATGCCGAGATCGGCGCGGACCGCCATCAACTGCTCTTCGCTGAAATGCTCGATTTCCTCGCCGTTGACGAGGATTCGCCCGGCGTCGGGCTTGAGCAGTCCCAGCGTCAGGCGCAGAATCGTCGATTTTCCCGCGCCGCTCGCGCCGAGGACGATCTTGGTGTAGCCGGTCTGCAACGTGAAGCTCACGTCGCGCAGGATCACCTTCTCGTCGAACGCGAGCCACACCTTGTCGAACACCACGATTGGCTCCGCGGCGGCCTGCGTAACGGGAGTCGTGACGGTCGTGGCGACGGGAGCTTCACCCATGACGGTTCAATAGAGCAGCACGATCATGACCTTCGTCACCATGAAATCGACCGCGATCACCGCCACCGAGCTGGCGACCACCGCGAGTTTGGTGGCGTCGCCCACGCCCTGAGTGCCGCCGGTCGTCCGCATGCCAACGTGGCAGGCCACGGTGGCGATGGTGAAACCGAGGAAGATCGGCTTGATGACGCCCATCCACACATCCTGGATGTAGAGCCCGTTGACCACCGCCGTCCAGTAGATCGTGCTCGCGACGTGGAACTGCAGCAGCGAGACGATCCATCCGCCGACCATGCCGATCCCCGTCGCAAGAATGCTCAGCAGCGGCATCATCGCCACGCCGGCCAGCACCCGCGGTACCACCAGCTTGCGGACCGGATCAGTACCGAGCGCGCGCAGCGCCGCGATCTGATCGGTCACCTGCATGGAGCCGAGTTCGGCCGCGATCCCCGAGCCGACGCGTCCCGACACCATCAACCCGCTCAGCACCGGCCCGAGTTCCTTCACCATCGACGCGCTGATCAACCGCCCGACCATCGAACGCGCGCCGAACTGGTCGAGCGTGATGCCGGAATTGAGTGCGAGCACCATGCCGGTAAAGAAGCCAGCGAGCAGCACGACGGTCAGCGACCCTGCGCCGATCTGGTCGAACTGCTGGATCAGGTCGCGGTAATAGAACGGCTGCGATACCGCGCCGCGTACGACTCGGCCGAGCAGGCGCACATACTCCTGGACCTCGAGGAGGGCGTCTTTCGCCCAGTCCTGAAATCCGCCTCCCACGCTAGCGGCGGCTCCCGGCCAGCCCGAGATCCCGGCTCTTCAATTGCTTGATGCGGTCGCGCAGCCCCGCCGCCTTCTCGAACTCGAGGTTGGCGGCCGCCGCCTTCATCTGCGCCTGCAGCCCGGCCACGAACGCCTCCAGCTCCGCATGCGTCCTGAACTGCCCCGCCTCGTCGGCGGTCGTGCCGACCGTGACATAGTCGCGCTCGTACACACTCGTCATGACCTCATCGATGCTCTTCACGATCGATGCCGGAGTGATCCCGTGTTCGCGGTTGTAGGCCTCCTGAATGCCGCGGCGGCGGTCGGTCTCGGCGAGCGCCGTGCGCATCGAGTCGGTGACGTGGTCGGCATACATGATCGCCCGTCCGTTGACGTTGCGGGCGGCACGGCCGATGGTCTGGATGAGCGAGCCGGCGGAGCGCAGGAATCCTTCCTTGTCGGCATCCAGGATCGCCACCAGCGATACCTCCGGCAGGTCGAGCCCCTCGCGCAGCAGATTGATCCCGACCAGGACGTCGAAGATGCCGCGGCGCAGATCGCGCAGGATCTCGATCCGCTCGAGCGTGTCGATGTCGGAGTGCAGGTAGCGGACCTTGACCCCCAGCTCCTGGTAGTACTGCGTCAGGTCCTCCGCCATCCGCTTGGTGAGCGTCGTCACCAGCACGCGCTCGCCGCGGCCGGCACGGTCGCGGATCTCGGCCAGCAAGTCGTCGACCTGCCCCTTCACCGGACGCACGTCGATCATCGGATCGACCAGGCCGGTCGGCCGGATGATCTGCTCGACCACGGCGCCCCCCGCCTGCCGCAATTCGTACGGACCCGGCGTCGCCGACACGTAGAGCACCTGCTTGACCCGCGTTTCCCACTCCTCGAAGTTGAGCGGCCGGTTGTCGAGCGCCGAAGGCAGGCGGAAGCCGTAGGCGACCAGGACCTCTTTGCGCGACCGGTCGCCGTGATACATGCCGCGGACCTGAGGAACGGTCTGATGGCTCTCGTCGACGATCGTCAGCGAGTCGGGCGGCAGGTAGTCGAGCAGCGTCGGCGGCGGATCGCCCGGCGCGCGTCCGGTCAGGTGGCGTGCGTAATTCTCGATCCCGTGGCAATAGCCGATCTCTTTAATCATCTCGAGATCGAACATCGTCCGCTGATGCAACCGGTGCGCTTCGAGCACCTTGCCTTCCGATTCCAGCCCGCCGCGGTACCACTCGAGCTCCGCCTTGATCGTCTCGACCGCGGCCTTGGTCCGCTCGCGCGGCGCGACGAAATGCGTCTTGGGGTAGACCGCCACCTTGTCGTGCCGGCGCAGCAGCTTGCCGGTCAGTGGGTCGAACGTGCTCAGCTCGTCGACCTCGTCGCCGAAGAGCTCGATCCGCAGCGCCGTCTCTTCGTACGAGAGATACACCTCGACGATGTCGCCGCGGACGCGGAAGACGCCACGCTCGAAGCTGTGGTCGTTCCTGTCGTACTGGATCTCGACCAGCCTGCGGAGGATCTGATCGCGGTCGATCCGCTGCCCGCGCTCGAGCGGCAGCATCATCCCGTAATAGGCCTCGGGCGACCCGAGACCGTAGATGCACGAGACGCTGGCGACGATGATGACGTCGCGGCGCTCGAACAGCGACCGTGTGGCCGACAGCCGCATCCGGTCGATCTCGTCGTTGATCGTCGCTTCCTTCTCGATGTACGAGTCGGTAGTCGGAACGTAGGCTTCCGGCTGGTAGTAGTCGTAGTAGCTGACGAAGTACTCGACCGCGTTGTTGGGAAAGAAGCGTCGGAACTCCTGGTAGAGCTGCGCCGCCAGCGTCTTGTTGTGAGCCATCACGAGGGTCGGGCGGTTCACCCGCGCGATGGTCTGCGCCATGCTGAACGTCTTGCCCGAGCCGGTGACGCCGAGCAGGACCTGCGCGTGGTCGCCGCGGTTCAGCCCGTCCACAAGCTCGTCGATGGCGCGCGCCTGGTCGCCTCTGAGCTCGAAGTCGGTGACGAGTTCGAAGTGGTCGTACTTGGAGGCCATCGAACCTGAGATCGTACCACGGCGAGGATGGCGGGCGCGGGCTTCCCCCGGTCAAAATACCTTGTAGCCTGAGATCCTCAGGACGTGGGTGCCGCGCGTGCCGTCGGCGTTGAGTCCCCGCACGCCGTAGCCCCACTCGACGGAGAAGAGCGTGCCGAACGGCGCCGGACACTCGAGGGCCGCGCCAAACCCGGTGTAGTTACGCAGCCCGCCGCCGAACCCGGGGTCGTGGACGGCGGCCGTGTCGGCGAACCCGTCGAGCCGCACGGCTGGGGCAGCCGCCCAGCTCACGGCCGTCCGCAGCACGGCGCCGCGATCGTAGCGAATCAGCGCCGACGGATACCCGTGCAGCCGGTTGTCGAAGGTCCCGAAGCTCGAGCGGCTGAACCGATCGAGACCGCGGCCGGTCACGATCGCGCCGTCGATCCGCGTCGTCACGCGCGGCGACAGCGCCGTCGTGCGGAATACGCCGACACCGCCTCGCTGGAACGACGACTGAGGCACGACGTCTTCGTCTGAACCGGGAATTCCCCACGGCTCCCAGCCGACACGCCGGGTGTGGCTGGCCCATAGCGAGGTATGCCAGCCGGCCCGCTGCAACTCGAGGCTGGCGCCGAGACCGTGCGCATTCTGGTTGCGCGGCATGACGAAGGCCGGGTCGGTCTCGCTGCCGCGTGTGAATCGGGTGTAGTCCCAGTCGTACTCGAGCCGGATCGCGGCGCGCGATCCGATCGGCCGCAGCCCCCAGACTGCCGCCTGCGCCGGGCGCTGCTCGATGTCGCGCGTATAAACCTCCCGGCCTGCGACGAACGCGCGGTCGTTGTAGGCCGCCCCGATTGCCAGCCCTCGTCCGGCAATCTGCCACCGGCTGCCGCCGACTGACGGCAGCGAGAAGGACGCCTGCGCGTAGCTGCCGCCGAAGAAGCCGCTGAACTGCGCTCCGGTGTGCCACAGGTCGAAATCGACGTAGCTCAGTCCCGCGAACGGCAGCGGCTGCGTGATGTTCGGATCGACGATGACGCCGGCGGCCACCGTTCGGATGTGCGTGACGGGCGCCGCAAGCTGGCGGCCTGCCGCATCGGGCTCAGGCCGTCCAGCCTCCGGCTTGGAGCTCTCGGCGGCGGGCGGCGGGCGGCGGGACGGCCTCTCGAGGTAACGCAGGCCGTCGGGTGTGTCGCGCAGCATCACGTCAGCCGACGAATAGGCCGCCGCTCGGCGCGCGATGAAGTCGGGCGGATTGACGTCGTGCTCACCCAGCTCCAGCAGCCGGTGAATCGGCGTCCGGATGCTCGCCCCTTCATAGGTCTGGTGGATCTCCGAGCGCGCGAGCAGCCAGCGGCCGGCCGGATCTGGCGCGAACGTGTCGGTCTGCTCGGATACCCGGATGGGTCCGTCGAGGCCGGTCTGCGCCGCCGCGACGCGCACCATCCCGAACGTCTGCTCGTCGATCCACGCGCGGCCCGAGAAGAGCGACTTCCCGTTCCGACGCGGCGTGAATGTGATTACGTAACAGCGCCGGCCCTCGAGCGTCTGGTCCGCTTCGCGCGTATAGCGGTACACGTCGGTGAGGGTGATGGTGAGCGGCAACGCGGCGGCGCGCTCGGGTTCGATGATCGGCAGGCGCGGCACGCCGCGCTGCGGCTGCAGGGCCACGCCGTTGACGCGAATGTCGCGCTGGCGCAGGTCGACCTGCGTCCCATCGCGGTAGACCGTCGTCTGCGAGGTGATCGTGACGGGGGCCACGAACGTCGGCGCCTCGAACGTCAGCGTGAGCCGGCCGTCGGCGATCTCGCGCTGGACGGCGGACGCCTGTCGGGTCGCGGCGGCCTGATGGCGGGCGACGACCTCCTCGGCCGTCAAGGCGCGGGCAGCCCCGACCGTGATCCGATCGGCGAAGCGGTCGCTGGCCGCGACATCTGCCCGCAGCAGGAACGCCGACAGGCCGCCAACGTCGCGGCGCTCGGCGGTCGCGCCGACGATGTCGCCGGTGACGACGTCGGAGGCAGGACACGCGCGGCTGACGCCGGACAGGTCGAGCGTCTCGGGATTGAGGAACGCCGCAATCGGCCGGCCGCCGCAGGAGAGCGGACGATCGCCAGCCGCCACCAGTCCGGCAGGGAACCACTCGCCGAGCGATGCCGCCTCCCCCGCGATGCGCGCCGCGGTGGCGGGATCCCGAGGCAGCTCGCGGACAACGATGCCGCCGGACGTGAGAGCCAGCAGCTCTTCCGGAGCCGCGATGGCGGTCGAGGGGGGAATGAACCCGTCGACATAGGCGTCGAGCCCTCGCTGGTGCAGCGCGGCGGTCTGCGCCGGCGAAGCCGCCACCAGCAGCCGAGACTCAGGATGCCGTCCACGCGCGGCGGCCAATGCCCGTTTCAGCCGGAAGGCGAGGTCGTCGGGCTCGCCCGGCGCGGGCTCGAACACGAGCAGCGCGGCGTCGGCGGCGAGCGCCGCATCGGCTTCCGCCGGAACATCGCGAAAGTGCAGCGCGCCCCGCGCGCCGCGGCGGGCTACCGCGGCCAGAGCCGCCGTTTCCGTTTCACCTCGGCCGGGTCGGACCGCGACCGTGACCCCGGCGAGGTGATCCGGGAGGGCCGCCACCTCGTCCGCGCTCACGCTCAGGACCTGACAGGAGACACAGGGACTTTGGACGGGTGCCGGCTGCCCCAACCCCATTCCCGTCCCCTCCATCTCGTGCCCCACGACGGCGAGCGCCAGCAGGTAGGCGTATACTACTGGTTTGGCGTGCCTCGGCCCAAAGGTGTGATCTGACGTGCGCGTGCTGGCCATCTGTCAGGATGAACTGGTCATCCGATCGCTCGACGACGTCCTGTTACCGAGCTTCGAGGTCGATTTCCTTGTGGAAAGCCGGCCGCTCGCGCGCCGCCTCCACGAGGCCGGCATCGAAGTCACCGCCGGCGACCCCAAGCGCGTCGATACCTACCTGAAAGCCGACATCTCCCCGAACACCTGCTTCATCGTCCAGGACACCGGCCGCCGCAGCATCAGGAAGACCCTCGACGCCATCCGCGACGCCGGAGGGACGCTCATCTACGTCCTGCATACAGGCAAGCGAGGGGCCAACGGTCGCGGCGAGGAGACGGCCGAGATCACCCACCTCGATCTGCCGGAGCTGCTGCGGCCGACGCTGGTCACCGAGCTGAGCCGCTCGATGACGCGGGCCCGCGTGCAGCAGTACCAGCGCTACTTCAACGACGCCGCGCGCGTCCTCATCCTTCTGCACAACGATCCCGATCCCGACGCGCTGGCGAGCGGCCTGGCGCTCCGCAACCTGCTGCGCCGGACCAAGACCACCGCGATCATCGGCGCGATGCAGGGAGTGACGCGTCCCGAGAACCTGCGAATGGCCAACATGCTCGACATCCAGGTCGAGCAGATTACGCCGGACTCGTTCGCGAGCTTCGATCGTATCGCGACGGTCGACGTCCAGCCGCACTACTTCGGCGGCCTCCTCGACAGCGCGCACCTCGTCGTCGATCATCATCCCGAGCAGCCCGGCTACAGCGCCGTCTTCAAGGATATCCGCGCCGACTACGGATCCACCTCGACGATCCTCACCGAACACCTGCGCGCCGTCGACGTCAACATCTCCGAGCGCACGGCCACGGCGATGCTCTACGCGATCAAGTCCGACACGCTGTTCTTCGCTCGTCACACCAATCGCGTCGATCTCGAGGCGTTCACGTTCCTCTATCCGCTCGCCGACGCGGCGCTCATCCGCAAGATGGAAGGGGCGGAAATCACGCTCGAGCGGCTCGAGTACGTGACCCGCGCCAGCGCCGGTGGCATCCTGCGCGATCAGGTGTTCACGGCGTTCGTCGGCGACGCGCCGCGCGAGGACTTCATCCCCTACACGGCCGACTTCTTCCTGCAGCTCGAGGACGTGAAGTGGACGATCATCGCCGGCTTCGTCGGCCAGACGCTGATCGTCAGCGTCCGCAACCTGGGCTACTCGCGTAACGCCGGCGAGTTCGTGAAGCGGTGGTTCGCCGACATCGGATCGGCCGGCGGCCATCGCGCCATGGCCAAGGCGGTGGTGCCGCGGGATCGCTTCGTCGGCAAGTTCGGCAGTCTCGACGGACCGGCGATCACGGCACGGCTCGCCGAGATGGCCGACCAGTTCCTGCACGAGCCCGCCGTCGAGAAAAAGCTGTCCATCGCGCGCTGAACATAGCCGCCGGCCGCCAGCGTCTGTCTTCTACTTCAGTTCCATCAGCCAGAGATCCGACTCGAGGCGCGGCCGCTCGATGAGCAGTGTCCGTCCGTCGCCGCTCATACGCGTCGCGAGCGGCATCGCGCTCTTCAGGATCACCCGCCACTGACCGGTGTCGGCGTCGGCGAGCGTCACACCGTCGGGTGTCTGGGTGATCAGGTTGTGCGTGCCGCTGACGAACGAGGCGTTGCGGGCCGACGCGCGGGACAACGGCATCCGGATCTGACGCAACAGTTTTTTCGTGGCGGCGTCCCACACCATGAGGGCGATCGGCTCTCCGCCGGCATCACTGAGTGAGCCCGCCAGCAGCCGCCCGTCCGACGACCAGGTATCGACGCCCGTGAAAGGCGGGGCCGGCACCACCTCCGCTTCGGCCGCCGACGTCGTCCGCGCGGGATCGAAGAAACGCAGGTCGTCCTTGCCGGTGGTCGTCATGCGCCGGCCATCCGGCGACCAGACAGCCCAGAGCACTCCCGCCGGGAACTCCGTCAATTGGCGGAGGCCCGAGCCATCCACGGCTATCGACCAGAGCTGCCACTCGCCCGAGCGCGCCGACATGAAGGCGACCGTACGATCGTCGGGTGACCAATTCGGCAGGCGATCCCTGACGGCGTCGTCAGTCAGTCGCCGAGTCTCGCTCCCGTCGGGCCGCATCAGGACGATATCTTCGTGGCCGGATCGGCTGGTACACGCGAGCCACTCGGCTGTCGCCGACGGCTGGCACCAGCCGAGCGACGGACTGTGGATCGTCGAACGAGGCTTGCCGATCCGATCTGGCTGGGCGGGATCGAAATCATAGAGAGACAGCTCGAACGTGCGATCGACGGCCGTCATGACCATGCGAGCCCCGTCGCGCGCGAACCGCGCCACGCCCATCGATCGGGTGCCGTTGGTCACGGCCTCGGGGTCTCCCAAGACGGCGCCAGACTGCTGATCGATCGCGACCCGCCAGAGATTCGGGCTGCCGGCACGGTCGCTGACGAAGTACAGCCAGCGGCCGTCGGGCGACCACTCGGGCGCCCAGTCGGTGGCGGTGTCAGCGGTGACGGCGCGCGGCGCGCCGCCGGCCACCGCGATGGTCCAGATGTCCCGCTGCCCGCGCGTGCTGGCCCAGAACGCGATCCGGGTGCCGGACGGCGACCAGGCCGGCTGCACGCCGTCCCCCGCCCACAGCTTTCTGGTTTCCCCCGATTCGACGTCGGCGATCCAGAGCTCCGACCGCACCAGGCGCGAGTACGGATCGTCAACGGCCTCGCTCGCGTAGGCCAGGCGCTTGCCGTCGGGCGACCAGCGGGGATCGAACCCGACCGTCGTGACACGACGCACGGATTCACCCGTGGCTCCCATCACGAAGATGCCGCCGCCGTCGCGATCCGATCGAAACGCAATGCGCTCCCCGTCGGGCGAGAACGCGCCCTGGCTGTCGGCGGTCGGCGAATTCGGCGTCAGGTCGATGGCGTGGCCGCCGCCCGCGCGCAGCAGATACAGATCGAGGTTGCCTGACGCCGCGGAGGCGTAGATGACCTGCCGGCCGTCCGGAGAGACGTCCGGGTTCAGCTCGGCTCCCGGCAGCTCGGTCAGCTGACGCACCGAGACGACGGCAGGCCCGGCCGGCGTCCGGGATGGCCGCGCCATCGCCAGCGCCACACCGGCCACGCCGGCCGTCACGCCAGCGATGCCTACCAGCAGTCCGAGACGCGGTCCGCTCCGCGCGACGACGGCGCGCTCGGCGCCGCTCGGGGTCGCACCGCCGCGGCCGGCGGCCTGCAGCGCGAGGGCGAGGTCGTGCGCCGAGTGAAAACGATCCTCCGGACCCTTCTCGAGACACCGCGACAGAATCGACTGCAGCGCGCCGGGAATCGCGGCGCCAGTCTCGGGCGTGATCTCCGGCACGTCCTCCTTGAGGATGGCGTTCATCGTTTCGACCGCGCTGTCGCGCACGAACGCGCGCCGCCCGGTCAGCATTTCGTAGAGCGTCGCTCCGAGCGCGAAAATGTCGCTGCGCCCGTCGGCAGGCTCACCGCGCACCTGCTCGGGCGCCATGTAGCCGACCGTCCCGAGCACGGTGCCGGCCGCTGTCGCGCCAACACCGGTCGTCATGCTCGACGGATTCGATCCGGTCGCGACTTTCGCGAGACCGAAATCGAGAACCTTGATCCGGCCGTCGCTGGTGAGAAACAGGTTGTCCGGCTTGAGATCGCGATGCACGATGCCCCGCGTGTGCGCGGCGTCGAGCGCGAGAGCGATCTGCGCCGCATACTCGGCAGCCTTGCGCGGAGCCATGGCGCCGCCGTCGAGCCGGGCGCGCAGCGTCTCCCCCTCGAGTAACTCCATCACGACGAACAGCCGCGGCTGTCCCGATGACGTGTCGGTGCCGATGTCGTAAACGGCGACGATGCCAGGGGCGTTCAGCGCCGCGGCGGCCCGCGCCTCCTGCTCGAGCCGCGCCAGGCGCTCGGGATCCTGGGCGAAGAGCGGCGGCAGCACTTTGACGGCCACCTCGCGGTTCAGCCGCGTGTCGCGCGCGCGGTAGACCTCCCCCATGCCGCCCGAGCCCAGGTGCGAGATGATCTCGTACGGACCGAGACGCGTGCCGGCCGTTAATGACATCGGGCTGGTGGCGCGTCAGTTAGCGAAGCGCTTCAAGGATGCGCGAATCATACACCAGGGGCCCGCGACGTCAGCGTCGCGCGCTTCGCGCCGCAGGCGATCGTCGCGGCGATTCGTGTGGCGCCCGACGCCCCCGCCACCGTCACGCCGCTCACGTCGAGCGCCTTCAATATCGCGGTCAGACGATCGGCGGACGCATCGGCGACAGTGAACCGTTCCAGGCCGCAGCCCGATGGCGCGGTCGTGGACGGGTGACGCGTGTTCGGGCTCCAACGGATGAAGAAGGGTGCGCCGTCGATGGGCTCGCCCTCCAGGCTGAAGGTCATCCAGTCGAGGCGCTCGCCGTCCGGCGTCAGGCGCGCGCCCGGCTGCGGCGGCGACGTGACGAACCCTGCCGCGTGCAGAGAAGCGACCGCGGCATCGACGTCCGGCACCGCGACGGCCCATTCCACGATCGTCAGCCGCGGCAACGCTCGCAGCGGTTCATCGTCGGCCGCAAGCTTGGCGTCGGGCTGCGGCGCCAGGATCTCGAGATAGGAACCGCCGCCGAGCGAGACCACGGCGTTCTCGGTGCCGCGGCCGGGATGCCTGCCGCCTGACGACGGCTTCACGCCGGTCAAAGCCTCGAACTGCGCGATGCCTTCGTCGAGACTCCGGATTCCGACCACGAGATGGTCGAGACGAGGTGCCAGGGGGGCTGAGGGCGCCACGGGTGCTGACGGTGCTGGTGCTGACAGTGCGAGCCGGGCCAGGAGGAGTGCCAGGATGGCCGCCCTCACGCGAGCGCCTGCTCCAGATCGTCGATCAGGTCCTGCGGATCCTCGAGACCAACCGAGAGGCGCGCCATGCTCCTGGTGATCCCGGCCGCAGCCAGCTGCGCATCGGTGTGCCCCCACTGCGATGTCAGCACCGGCAGGCTGCACAGGCTCTCGACGCCGCCGAGGCTCGCGGCGCGCCTGAACACCGTCAGGCGGTCGAAGAACCGCTCGGCGCGCGCCTGGCCACCGCCGACGTCGACGCACACCATGCCGCCGTAGCCGTGCATCTGGCGCGCCGCCAGCGCGTGATCCGGGTGCGATTCGAGTCCCGGGTAATACACCTCATCGACGCCGCTGCCCTTGCGCGTCTCGAGCCAGCGCGCGACGCGCATCGCGTTCGCGTTGTGCCGCTCCACGCGCACGGCGAGCGTCTTCAGGCCTCGGCCAATCGCGTAGGCCGCCTGCGGATCGACGATGCCTCCCAGCATGCGGCGCGCCTTCTCGATCCTCGCCATCAACGCCGCCGGCCCGGCGATGGCGCCGGCGGTGACGTCGCTGTGGCCGTTGAGGTACTTGGTCACGCTGTGCATGACGAGATCGACGCCCATGCCGATCGGCTGCTGGTTGATCGGGCTGGCGAACGTATTGTCGATGATCGAGACGACGCCGCGGCTGCGGCACGCGGCGGCAATGGCCGCGACGTCGACGCAGCGCAGCGTCGGGTTGATTGGCGACTCGAACCACATCACGCGAGTTCGCTCGCCGATCGCGGCGTCCGGATCGCGCAGCGCCCCGGTCGTGACGAATCGCGGCTGGATGCCGTAGCGTGGGAACAGATCCGCCAGCAGGTGCAGCGTGCCGCCGTAGATCGCGGCGCTGCACAGCACCTCGTCGCCGCTCTCGAGCAGCGCGAGCAGCGCGGTCGCCGTGGCGGCCATGCCGCTCGCGAAGAGCAGCGCGGTGTCGGCTCCCTCGAGCGACGCCAGGGTCGTTTCCACCGCGCCGACGGTCGGATTGCCGTAACGGGAATAGATAAACTTCTTCGACCGCCCCTCGTTGTAGGCCGTGACCTGCGCCGCGTTGTCGAAGACGAACGTCGTCGTCTCGTAAATCGGCGTGGTGAGCGGCTCGGCGTCGCGATCGGCGCCGTGCGAGCCCTGGACCGTCGTGGTGTCAGCGCGCATCTTTTTATCAATCACGGAAACACTCGTTATCAATCACGGAAACACTCGTTATCAATCACCGAAACACTCGATTGTCAGATCGCCAAGTCAGGATTGGACCGCCGCGCCGGCCAGCCGATCGGCCCCGGCCGCCACCACCGGCTCGATGAACTGCCGGTAGGCGTCCTCGTAGCCTCGATCGACGAGCTCGCCCACCGCGAACGGCCGATCCGATCGTTCGTCGTAGACGCCGGCGAAGTCGAGCGGCCCGACGGGATTGTGGCCGGGTCGGATCGCGTAGACGTTGGCGAACACGCCGGCCGGCTCGAGCGCATCGCGCAGATCCGCGGCTTCGAACGCGGCAAGCTGCTCGGCGGCGCGGCCGCGCGGATCGATACGGGCGGTCGACAGGTCGTGGGCCCGGGCCGACGGCGCCGCCCCCGAGACCACGATCAGCTGCTCGGCGCCCGCGGCTGCCACTTCCTCCAGCAATCGTCTCAACGAGGCGGCTCGGTCGCAGGTGCGGTGAACCTCCCCCTGCCACGGTCCGTCCGCCGCCAGCCGCACCAGGTGCGGCGCGGTGGCGATCGGGATCGCGAGGCTGCCGGCGAGCGCGTCGATGAGGTGATCGCGTCCGGCGCCGGCGAGATCGATCGCCTCGGCGGCGCGTCCTGCCCCGCCGCCAGGCCGCGCAAAAAAACGCTGCCGGAAGCCGTCGGACAACAGCGCGAAGACAAGATCCTGACGCGCGTCGAGATCATGGGTCACGACCAGCAGCTCGCGGAAGCCAGGCTGGCCGAGATTCTCCGACAGCAGATCCGCGTAGCGCTGTCCCAGCTCGGGACGCGGCGGCGGCGGAATCGCGGCCGCCCCGCGCACGAGATTCCACAGCTCGCCGACCGTCCGATCGAGCAGCAGCCGCGTCGAACACGGCGCGCCGATCAAGCGCCAGAGCGAAGCGTTGCGGGTGCGGCGGCGGGCCGGCGCGCGCCAGACCTCGCCCGCAACGCCGGCGGCGAGCGCCGCCGCCGCGATCACCAGGCACAAGACGATCAGCCGCGGCACGACGGTCGGCAGCGCCGATGGGGAGAAGAGCGCGTCGAGGCCGCGCGCATAGGCGGAGGTGACGGCCGTCGAGGCGCGATCGAGCGTCACCAGCGACAGCAGCACCGCCACCAGTGCCGCGACAATGCCGAACGCGAAGACGACGAGCGGAACCGCCAGCAGCGCGGCCGCTGCCACCAGCGCCCAGCCGGCGACGCGCAACGGTTGACGCCACGCATATGCTTTGGCCAGCCGCCCCTGCTTCCAGAGACCCGCCGGATCCCACAGACGCTGGCCGCCGTCGACCGCCGAGAACAGCGCCGCGACGGCGCCGATGCCACGGCCGGCGACGATGTCGACGCGCAGACCCGCCTCGTGCAGCGCGCGCAGCACGCCCGCGTGATACGCTCCCGCCGTGCCGGTGCCGGTCAGCACCAGCGCCGTGCGCAAGCGAGTCGAGTACGGGCGCGTGGTCTCGGAGGGCGCGTCGGTGGTGATCACTGACTCGACTTCACTAGTCGTGGATCGTGACCAGCTTGGTAATCTCGAAATGGCGCTCGGCGCCGTTGGGCGTGCGGACGAGGACCTCGTCCCCCGTCTCCCGGTTCAGGAGCGCGCGGCCGATCGGCGACGCGGTGGAGATCAGGCCGCCCTCGACGTTGGCGTCTTCGGGCATCACCAGCTGGTAGACGATCGTCTGGCCGTTGTCTTCGCTGAGCGTCACCGTGGATCCGAACCCCACCTTGTCCTTCGGGATCTTCTCGAGGTTCATCAGCTGAATCTCGGAGACGCGCTTCTGCAGCAGGCTGATCCGCGACTCGACGAGCCGCTGCCGCTCCTTGGCCGCCTGGTACTCGGCGTTCTCGCGCAGGTCCCCCAGCTCGCGGGCGCGCTTGATCTCACGAGGCAGCTCGGTCTTCAGCTCCTTGTCGAGCTGTGCGATCTCCTCCTCGAACTTCTTCAGGATCCGCTCTTTCACGTGCAAAATGTTAACAGAAACCTGATGCCGGACACAGCACCCACGATCGCGGCCCCCGACCCGGCGGAATAGCCAGGACATGGAGCGTGTCAGCAGCCGGCAGAACGCGGTCGTCAAGCGCTTTCGCGAGCTCGCGCGCGCCTCGCGCAGCGCGGCGCCGATCGGCCGCGGCGTGCCGCACGGGGCCGGCGGCCATGCCGGCGAGATCCTCCTCGACGGGGAGCATCTCGTCGCCGAGGCGCTTGCCTGCGACGTGCCGGTCGAGCTCGCGGCGTTCTCCGATCGGCAGTTGGGCGATGCGCAGGCGCCTCTCCACCGGCTCGCGGACGACGTGCAGGCGCGCGGCGGGCGGGCGATTCTGGTCAGCGACCAGGTGCTGGCGGCGATCAGCCCCGTCGAGCACCCGTCTGGCGTCGTCGCCATCGCGCGGGCGCGAGCGACCGACGTCGGCGTTGTCTTCGCGGCGGCCGTCGGCGCCGGATCGCAGCTGCCGCTCGTCGTTGTGCTGGCCGGACTGCAGGATCCCGGCAATGTCGGCGCGATCGTGCGGGCCGCCGCGGCCTTCGGCGCCGCCGGCGTCGCGGCGATCGACGGCACGGCCAATCCATTCGGCTGGAAGGCGCTGCGGGGCGCGATGGGAGGCACCTTCCGGCTCCCCGTCGCGGCGCGCGGCAGCGCGGCGGACGTGATTGCGGCTGCCGGCGACAGGCGGGTGCGGCTGGTGGCGGCGGTGCCGCGCGGCGGTACGCCGCTGCCGCGACTCGACTTCCGTCAGCCAACCGCGCTGGTGCTCGGCGCCGAAGGCGCAGGCGTGTCGGGCGCCATGGTGTCGGCGGCGCACGAGTCGGTGACGATCCCGATGCGCGCGCCGGTCGAGTCGCTGAACGTCGCGGTGGCTGCCGCGCTGCTCCTCTACGAAGCGTCGCGCCAATACGAGCCCTGATGGATCTCTTCCCGGACGAGGAACCGCCCCCCGCGACGCCCCAGACGTCGGCCGCCAGCGATCCGGCGTCGCCGCTGGCCGAGCGCATGCGCCCGCGCACGCTCGACGACATCGTCGGACAGGAGCCGCTGCTGGGGGCCGGACGGCCCCTGCGCGAGGCGATCGTGCACGATCGGCTGCGCTCGATCATTCTCTGGGGTCCGCCCGGCACCGGCAAGACGACGCTGGCGCGGGTGATCGCGACGGCGACCCGCGCGCATTTCGTCGCCTTCAGCGCCGTGCTGTCGGGCATCAAGGAAATCCGCGAGGTCATGGCCGAAGCGGAGGCCGCGCGGCGGCGCTCCGGTCGACGGACGATCGTGTTCATCGACGAGATCCATCGGTTCAACAAGGCGCAGCAGGATGCTTTCCTGCCGCGCGTCGAGTCGGGCGACATCGTCCTCATCGGCGCGACCACCGAGAACCCGTCGTTCGAGGTGAACTCGGCGCTGCTGTCGCGCTCGAAGGTGCACGTCCTCAAGCCGCTGACGCTCGGCTCGATGGTGACGATTCTCCGGCGCGCGATCGCCGACCCTGAGCGCGGACTCGGCGGCGATCGTGTCACGGCGAGCGAGGAGGCGCTCACCGGCATCGCCCGCTACGCCAACGGCGACGCTCGCACGGCGCTCAACATGCTCGAGATGGCGGCGGCAGTCGCCGACGGCCGGGAGATCGACCTCGCGCTCGTCTCCGATCTCGCGCAGAACCGCGCGCTCCTCTACGACAAGACCGGCGAGGAGCATTACAACCTGATCTCGGCGCTGCACAAGTCGATGCGCAACAGCGATCCAGACGCGTCGGTCTACTGGCTGGCGCGGATGATCGAGTCTGGCGAGGATGCGCTCTACATCGCGCGCCGGGTCGTCCGCTTCGCGTCGGAAGACGTCGGCAACGCCGATCCGCAGGCGCTCGCGATCTCCGTGGCGGCGAAGGACGCCGTGCACTTCATGGGCATGCCGGAAGGCAACACGGCGCTTGCGCAGGCCGTGATTTATCTCGCCACCGCGCCGAAGAGCAACGCCGTCTACATGGCCTACGGCGAGGCCGCCGATGCGGCGAAGACCGACGTCGCCGAGCCGGTGCCGCTCCATTTGCGCAACGCGCCGACCAAGCTGATGAAGGCGCTCGACTACGGCAAGGACTACAAGTACGCCCACGACGAGGCCGAGGGCGTCGCTGCCGACATGGAGTGCCTCCCGCCCGCGCATCGCGGCCGGACGTTCTACCGGCCGACCGACCGCGGCTTCGAGTCAGAGGTCAGGCGCCGTCTGGCGGAGTGGCGGCGGAAGCACTCACCGAAGTAGTCGCGAGTCGACGAGGTCCGACGCTAATTCAGCGCCGGAACCTTCCTGAACATCTCGGCCCGCAGCGGCAGGATGAACGAGAAGCGGTAGTCACCCTGCATCCGGCCGATCGGGATTCCGACGAGATCGCCGTCGTTGTTGAGCACGCCGCCGCCCGAAACGCCCGGATGACCGTCGGTGAGACAGGTCACCAGGTTGTTCGACGTCTTCTGCCCGACGTAGCCGGTCGAGAGGATGATGCCCTTGGAGTAGTCGTTGCCAAGGCGCACGATCGAGTCGGCGAACTCGAATCCGAAGTGCAGGTTGACGTCGAGGGCCGGCAGGTCCACCGGATCCTTCACCTTCAGAATGGCCCAGTCGCCCGGATCGACCTCGACCGCCGCGTCGCCGGTGTCGACGACCTTGGCGGAAATCTGCTTGCCGTCGTAGACGACCTTCACGGACGTGATCCGGCGGCCGCTCGCGTTGTCGCCAAGCGCCACCACGGCGTGCTTGACGGTGATGAAATACCCGTCGCCGAGATAGCCGGCGGTGCCGTAATTGCTGGCGCCGGTGACGTCGTACGAGTAGAGCTCTACAAAGCTCTGGCGGCGCTGCCGCATCAGGCTGACCGGCATCAGCCCCATCTCGCTCTTCAACTGCTGCGTGATCTCCGAGACCAGCGCGGCGCGGCTGTGATCGTCCATGGCGCCGACGATCGCGGTTTCAGTCGAGCGGCCCGCCGTGCCGGAGGTCTCGTGCGCGCGCTCTCGCTTGAGCGCGCCGAGCTCCGCGCGGAGCGCCGCGATCTGATCGTTTTCGCCCGCCGCGGCGGTGCGTGTCGCCAGAAAGCTGCCTAGACTGAAGAAAAGTACGGCGGATAGGGTGACAAAGAGCGTCGGAACGAGACCTCGTGACATACACGTACTCCAAGTTCGGCAGCTGCGACGGGCAGCGTTGCGCACCGGACAGACGCGTCCGGCCGCCTTTATCGCTTGGAACAGCTAACAGGAATATCTGCAGGGTAAACCCCCACGTCCTTCGCGTCAAGGGTGTGACCGCGTATTGCTGAGGTGCG